>JAUIBJ010000178.1 GCA_030428025.1 Alphaproteobacteria bacterium | reverse complement strand
GTCACGCGCGGCCACGATGCGGCGCATGACAAAGCGGCGGAAGACGTCGTAATCCGAGGGGCGGTAGGCGCCCGCCACCTGTTCCACCTGCCCGGGTCGCCAGCCGGTCGCCTCAACGAACTCCTCGAGGATGCGGTCGAGCCCCTTCCAGTCCTCGGCCTCGTGACCGGCGGCCGCGAGCGAGACGGACAGAAAGAGGCTGGGGCGGGCCTTGAGAAACCCCGCGCGCTCGGCTGTGAAATCCGACAGGATGCGCTGATAATGGCCGAGATGAACGGACGCCGCCAGAACCACCCGGTCGAACCGGTCGAGGTCGATATCCTCCGCCTCGGAAAGCCGCATCAGCTCTACCCCGTGGCCGGCATCGGCGATCCGGTCGGCCACGTGCCGTGCTATCCGGCGCGTATGTCCGTCGGTGGTGGCGTAGCCTACGAAAACCTTCATTTCCGTCTCTCCGGCACGCTTCCCTCAGAAATCGAACAGGTCTTCCAGGAAGCCGCCGCGCTTCTTCCGTTTCCCGTGCGAGGCGCGGTCATCGGCCTGCCAGGTGCGCGCGGGCGGCGGCTCGGCCGCCGAGCGGTCGATGATCTTGTCCAACTCGCCGCGGTCAAGCCAGACGCCGCGGCATTTCGGGCAATAGTCGATCTCCACCCCGGCCCGTTCGGCAATCTGCAGGGTTTCCCCATCCACCGGACATTGCATGCGCTCTTCTCCCCTCTCCTGTCACTTGGATATCCCTGATGTGGGCCTTTGCGCGAAGGTGACAAGGGGGCGGTACAGCAGGTCGCACCGCGACCAAAGTGGGGCGCCCTTGCGCCGGCGGCTTCGGACAGGACCAAGACCCGCGGCGACGCGCGGTGCGCCGCCTTTCGCAAAAAAACGGGATACTGGTCGCCCGGGAAACGCTTTAGGCTCGGCGCCATGACAGAGGAGACAGAGGATCGGCCGGCGACGGCGCTGGTGCTGGGCGCGCGGGTTTTGGCCGGGGGCCAGCCCTCGGCGGCGCTGAAACGCCGGGCGCTGCATGCCGCGCGGCTCTATCGCGCGGGCAAGGTCGGCCGGATCGTCGCCAGTGGCGGACCTCCGGGCGCGCGGCCCAGCGAGGCGGAGGTGATCCGCAGCCTCTGCCTGACGGCGGGGGTGCCGGACGCGGCGATCCTGCTGGAGACCGAGGCGGCGACGACGGAAGAGAACATCCGCTTTGCGCGACCGATCCTGGAGGCGGAGCGGATCGGGGCGTTGTGGCTGGTGACGGACGGCTTTCACGCCCGGCGGGCGGCGTTCACGGCCCAGGCGCAGGGGCTGGAGGTGGCGGTCTCCTGCCCGGAGGCGACGGGCCTGTCGCGCAGGCGTCTGGCGCGGCTCTATCTGCGGGAATGGGCGGCGCTGGCGGTGTATGCTCTGCGGTCGTGGCGGGGATGAGAGGGCCGCAGGCATTGCACCGGGCCCAGCGTGGGGCCGGCGCGTGGCAAGGGATTGGGCCGCAAGCGCCGTTGTCTTCGCAGGCCATATGCGCGCTCGGAATTTTCCGGTCCGAGGCCCCGGCAAGACAGGACCGCCCGCGCGCGCGGCGCCCTGCCCTGCACGCTCCTGCCCGGCGGCACTGCCCGGCGAATACCTGCCTGCACCCCTATCGCGCCACCGTCACATTCACATACCGCCCGACACCGCCCGCGCCGTAGATGCGCACGAATACCGTCGCGCCTCCCTGCAGCAGGTTCTGCCGGGCGCCCGGGTCGATGCGGCCGTTCATGATCATCCGCTCCATCGCCGCGCGGTTGTCGATGCTGCCGAAGAACGGATCCCATTCGTCGCCGGGCTGACGGATGCCGAAGCGATGGAAATTGGCGCGGTCCTGCCGCAGCACCTGCCAAGGCTGGGTGAGACGGGCGCCTTTCGAATTGTAAAGGTCGTCCGTGCCGATGAAGGCGGTATAGGCGCCGATCAGTTCCTGCGCGGCCATCGGCCCCGCACAGAAGATCAGCACCGCCGCCAGCGCTTGTCTGAAACCCCGCATGTCTTCGTCTCCCCTTGTAGGAACCGGCCCTTGGCCGGATGTCAATTGCCCGTCACCGTCAGGCCCAGCATTCGCCAGCTTTGCATGCCGCCGCGATAATAGAAGATCTTCTCGGCCGGGTACCCGGCGGCGATCATCCTGCGGATGGCCGAGGGCGACTGCCCGCACCACAGCCCGTTGCAGAACAGCGCCACCGGGCGGGCGTCGTCGCAGATGAACCCCTCGAAATCTATCTCGCAACCCAACTCGTCCAGCCGGTCGGGCGCCTCGGTGTAGGGGATGTTCACCGCCCCCGGGATCGAACCGCCGTCGAACCAGTCGCGGGTGCGGCTATCGATAACGATGGCCTCGGGGTCGGCCAGCATGTCGAGCAGTTCCAGCTCACCGATGGTCGTCACGCCCGGCGCGGGCGACATCGGCTGAATGCAGAACGGCGGACAGGGGCGCGAGGTGCGCGCCCATTCGCCGGTGAGCTCGTTCGCGTTGTCCTGAATACGGCCGATCTCGGCCGGCCCCCCGGGCGTCTCGACGGTGACCGCGGGCAGGTCGGGGCGCAGGTTGACCGGCTCCTGCGCCACAGCCGGCAGGGTGATGGCCAGCAGCGCAAGCACCGGCGCGACGGCTCCCTGTCTCATCCTCGGCCTCCCTACCGGATCACATGCACCGCACAGCGCGCGTGACGCACCACCTGCGTGGCGGTGCTGCCCAGAAGCAGATCCTGCATGCCGGGCCGGTGGCTGGCGATCACGATGCAGTCGATGGCGTTGTCGCCCGCCCAGTCGAGGATGGTCCGGCCGGAATGGCCGTCCACCACCAGTCCCTGCGCGTGCGGCAGCCGCCCGGCCATGTCGGCCAGTTCCGCCTCTATCGCCTCGCGGCTTTCGCTCAGGTAGTTTTCGGGCATGTAGGAGATCGCATAGGCCGGGATCTGCTCCATCACATGCAAAAGCGTGATCCGGCCGTCACTCCCTGCCAGGAGCCGGGCCACATCCATGGCCCCGGCGGCGTCGCGGTCCTCATCGAAGGAAATGGGAACGAGAACATGTTTGTACATCGCGGTCTCCTCTGCGCGTCGGGTCGGGGCCAGAATCGCATGTCTGACGGCGCGCGTCATTGACCCAAATCAGCCCGGGCCTCGGACAAGCGCAAGGATGCGACCATCGGTCACCAGAAGCCCCAGCGCGATGAAAAGAAACCCCCAAATCGCGCCGGGGGCCAGACGTTCGCCCAGAATGCCGGCCCCAAGCGCCACGGCCACCGGCGGGATGATCAGCGTGACCAGAAGCAGGTTCGCCGCACCGGCCCGGGCAAGGATGCCGAAGTAAAGCAGATAGGCCAGCGCCGTCGACAGGGTGGAGAGTGCCAGAAGCGCGGCCCACACCCGGCCGGAGAGCGCCAGGCTGGGCAGACCGTCCACGACCGGAACCAGCGGCGCCATCAGCACCGCGCTGCCTGTGAGCATGCCCAGCGCATTCAATTCCGCCGGCTGGCCCGCCAGCTTCAGCCGCGCCCAGACCCCGGCGAAGGCATAGCTGAGCGCCGCCCCCAGAACCGCAAGCTGGGCCAGATCGGTCAGGTCGAGCCCGCCCAGCAGGTCGCGCCCCATGATCGCCGCCACCCCGGCCAGCCCCAGCCCCGCCCCGGCCAGCTTGCGCGGCAGCAATGGCTCGTCGGCCAGGAAAAGCCCCGCCACCACCGCGCCGAACACCGCCGTCGTGCCGTTGAGGATGGCGGCGAGCCCGCTTTCGATCTGCGTCTGGCCCCAGAAAATGAGCGAGAAGGGAATGGCGTTGTTGAGCGCCCCCATCACCAGCCATGCGCCCCAGACGCGCGGTGCTCGCGGCACGGAAAGCCCCTTGCGCCGCACGATGACGAAAAGCACCGGCAGCGCCCAGAGCACCCGGTGCAATGTCACCGTCAGCGGCGGCACCTCGCGCAGCGCGATTTCGGCGAAGAAGAAGGACCCGCCCCAGACGGTGGCGAGCCCGGCCAGCATGAGGGCGGCGGCGCGGGAGATATGGGCGGGGTTCGTCATGGCCGCAGGTCTTGCATGGCTGGCCGCCCGGAGACGACCCGAAACCTGCGCGAAAGCGTTCCGCCTTGCCCGATGCCTTCGGGCCGCAGGCGGTTCGCCCTATTGCCCGGCCGCCTCCTTCATCTGCCGAGCGATTTCGGCCGCCCATTCGCCGATGATCGGCAGGAACTCGACCTGGCTCACCGACCAGGCGACGAGCGACAATAAAACCGAGGCGCCCAGAACCGTACCCAGACCGAAGGCCAGCCCGCGGGCGAAGTTGAAGACCAGCAGGCGGGCCATCGAGTTGTGCAGGCGGATGAAGCTGTGGCCGTTGAGACGGGCCACTTCCCGGCGCAGTTCGCGAAGCTCTTCCCGAAACGCCTGCGTCTCGGTCTGCTTCTCGGGTTGGCCCTTCTGCCCGCTCAACCGTCCGCCCTTCTCAGTCGAATGTCGCCGTCACGTCGTACATGACCGGCTCGAAGCTCTTGCACAGCTCGTTGATGCGGCGGTTGCGGCGGCGCATCTCGTCGCTGCGCAGCATCGCCTGGAAATCCTCGCGCCGCTCCCATTGCGAATAGCTGGCGATGCGGGTCTGGGCATCGTTCACATGCAGCCCGGCGGCGATGAAGCCCGGCTGATCGGAGATGAACTCCTCGTAAGCGGCGGTCAGCTCGTCCAGCAGGTCCTGACAGGTGCCGGGGGTCATCTCGAAGGTCGTGATGACGGTCTGGTAGCTGTTCGACGACGTGATCTTGGGCATCGGCAATCCTCCTTGCCCATCCAGCCTAACAGCTTGCGCGGCACGGGCAACGCGCAAGGTGGCAAATGCGCGGGGCGGGGGCGCGCCTTAACCTCTCGTTTACCAGTTTCAGCCAGCCTGACGGGAACGGAGGCTGGCGGGTATGCTGCGGATTGTCCTTCTGCTGATCTTCATCGCCGGGGGCGCCTGCGCCGGGCCCTGGCCGCAACCGGCGGGCACCGGGCATCTGTGCTTTTCGCTGGAAGGCAAGGCCTCGGACGGCTCTGAACTCTACGGCACGCTCTACACCGAATGGGGCATCGGGCAGGACCGCACGCTGGGGCTCGATCTTGGCCAGTCGGAGGACGAGCTCGACAAGGCGGTGCTGTTCCTGCGCTGGCCGCTCGGACGCGAGGCGGACGAATCAGGCGAGGCGCTTTTTTCGTGGGAGATGGGACTTGGCCTCGTGCGCGGCGAAGCGGCGCTGCGGCCCGGCTTTTCGCTGGGCAAGGGGATCCTGTTCGGCCGGAACGCGGGGTGGATCAGCCTCGACACGCGCGGCGCGGTCTTCGGGAAAAGTGGCGACATGCTTTTGGAAAGCGACCTGACCATCGGGGCGCAAACGCCCCGGGGCGACAAGTGGATGGTGCAGTTACAGATGGGCGCCCCGTCGGACCGCTCGCCTTACGTCAAGGTCGCCCCCAGCTATGCCTTCCGCCAGGGCGACGGCCGCCACCTCCTTCTGGGGGCGACGGCCGGTCTTGTCGGCACCGATACGGTGAAGATCACCCTCGGGCTCTGGCAGGCCTTCTGAACCCGGTCAGTTCGGCACGTCGATCCGCACCCGGATCGTCACCGTCCCCTCCACCGCCGTTTCCCAGCGCAGGTTGATCCGGTCCTTGTTCGGCCCCTGCTGGATCTGGTGATAGGGCATGCCCCAGTAGATCGGCCCGCCGGCTTCGCGGATCGCACCCTTGGCGGTCACCGATTCCACCGTCCGTGCCCAGGCCGCGAAGGGCAGCCTGGGGAAAGGTTCGACCACCCAGGTCGACGAGGCGCTCGCCTCGGTGTGATCCATCACCAGCGGGTTTTCCACCACCGTGTTCACGTTGTTGAAGGTGTTGCCCAGGAAAGTGATGTTCTTGAAGCGGCCGAAATCCATCTCGGCAAAGCTGGTGTCGATCCCCTCCACCCGGTCTATATTGCCGTCGAACAGCCGAAAGCTGTTGCCGGTCACGGTCAGGCCGTTGATGAAATGGCCGGTCCCGTAGGGCTTGATGCGGATGAAGTTGAACGAGGGCGCGGTGCTCTGCGACAGGAAGTTGTTGTTGGTGATGCTCATCGCGCTGAACGAGAACTCGCTGGAAAACTCGGGCGCGTGGTCGTGCTCGTTCGTCCACTCGATGGAACAGTCGCAGATATAGTTGCCGCTGATCGTCGCGCGCGAGTTGGTATGCGCCATCACGATACCGGCGCTGCGCGGGCCCGGATCGGCCGCGTCACCCTGGAAGATGTGGTTGCCCAGGATCACCGAGGTGGTACCGCCCACCACCGCGAAATGCTTGAAATAGGTGCAGCGGTTGTCACGGATCTTCACGTCGTTGGCGTTGAAATTGATCCCGATCGTACGGCGGTTGGGCACCAGAAGGCCGGTTTCGTCCGACAGGAACTGGCAACGGTCCACCATCATGCCCTGGTCGCCATCACCGTGGCTGGTCACGCCCCGGTCCTTGGGCGAGGTGATCCAGCAGTCCTTCAGGTGAAACCCGATCCCCTTGGGCGGCAGCAGCACGCCGTTGCAATAACCCCGGCACAGGAAATCGACATTCGAGATCGAGAATTTCGAGATCTTCGAGAAGCCGCTGAAATCCAGCATGTACTTGAAACGGTGGAACGTATAGGTCTGGGTGCCCTCCGCATCATAGAGCGGCCGGCTCAGCTCGAGCGTCCCGGCACCCACGTTGCGCGACTTGACATAGACCTCGCGGCCCACCCCGTTGCCCTCGACCAGAGAGCCCACGGGAATGTTCGCCACATTGCCCACATTGCTCAACTCGTGCCGCCTGTCGGTGTTGTAGGTCGCCTGCGAGGTGACCGTGACCGTATCCCAGGACGTGCCCGGCACGGCCGAGAACTGGCCGT
>JAUIBJ010000177.1 GCA_030428025.1 Alphaproteobacteria bacterium | reverse complement strand
GATACCGTTCCCCTTCCACAAGAATTTTTCAAGAAAATTCTTTTCTGCACTCTCAATCGGCTTGAATTCCTCTGCGACCCCGCCGGCGGGGCCCGTCACTAGGTCCAAACCGTCGACCGGATCAGGAGCGACTGGGATACATCTGCTTCTTGAAGGCCCGGGTCCGCTCGGTCGCGCGGGCCGAGCCGTCGTGATAGGTGCCGAACCACTTGTCGAAGGGAATCTCGGACGTGCCGTAATTGCATTCGAAATAGCGGTGGTGAAGCTGGTGAAAGAAATCGCCCGAGCGTGCCGCCGAGGTGTCGTTCACCACGATCTTCTCGAAGCCCGCATGGGAAAAGACCGGGCTCAACTGCTGGAAATAGCTGTGAAACAGCAGGTGCAGCGGGTGCGAGGCCACCACCAGATGAATGAAGTAGGTGGTGAAATAGAGCAGGTTCTCGAACCAGTGGTTCGAGATCCCCGACCACGGCCCGATATTGACGTTGCGGTGATGGACGGCGTGGACATAGGTGTAGAGCCTCGGGTGATGTTCCAGCCGGTGCACCCAATAAAAATGCAGCCCAGACCACATCGGAATGAAGAACATCCAGATCAAGCACCACACCGGCGCCGCAGCCCAGGTGATCGTGGGCGCCCAGCCATTGGCCATCGCCCAGTAGATCAGCCAGTGATAGAGCGTGGCCACGGTTATTGCGCTGCCCAGCGTCCACCAGATATTGTCCCACACCTGATTGCGGAAGGTGAAGGTGCCGTTGTTGCGGGTCAGGTCGCGGCGGTCGAACTTGGTGCGCATGCCCTGGCCCTTGCGGATGTAGAGCCACCAGTGCAGCCCGCCGGCGATCAGCACCTGCGGCACCACGTTCATCAGCCAGACGGTGATCATCCAACCCGGTCGAAAACTTTGCATCACCTCCAGCGGCGGCAGAACCCAGGCATAGACGGCGGCGGACATCAGGAAGCAGACCGTAAGCGAAGTAACCTGCAGCCAAGCGCCGCGATACCAGTGCAGCACGGCGAGAGGCCGGGGCGGCCAGGCGAAGAGCGGGTTGAGCGGCACCGACCCCTCGGGGCGGTAGTTCCAGCGCTCCGCTTCGGGGTCCGGGCTCTGCGCGGCCGGAGCAGGCTTTCCAGTATTCATTCTGTTCACTCTCCTGAGATCAGGAATGGCGGAACGGCCACCGGATGGCGGCGGCCCATGGCCTGCCGATGCGGCGCGCGCGGCCGCATCATGGTCAGCTTGCGTAGTTCGAGCCTTCCTCGTCGAGTATGGCCATGAGTTCGGCAAGGTGGCGTTCGGCCTGACCGGGATAGTCTTCGAGCTCCTGCGCGGTCTTCTCGGCGATCTCGTCGGAAATCATGCGCAGCGGTCGGCCCGTCTGCAGGGCACGGATATAGGTCTCGGCGGCGCGCTCGAAATAATACATCCGGTTGAAGGTCTCGGCCACGGTATCGCCCATCACGAGGATACCGTGATTGCCCATGATCATCACCTTCTTCTTCGGGTCGTCCAGCATCCCGGCACAGCGCGCGCCTTCCTCCTCGAAGGCCAGCCCGCCATAGCCTTCGTCGATGACATAGCGGTTGAAGAAGGTGGCGGTGTTCTGGTCGATCGGCGGCAGGTTGCTGTCGGCCAGCGAGGCCAGAACGGTGGCGTGGATCGAATGCACATGCATCAGGCAGCGGTGATGCGGGCAGAGCCGGTGGATCGAGCCGTGCAGACCCCAGGCGGTGGGATCCGGCGCGTCCGGCCGGTCGAGAGTGTCGGGGTCGTTCGCGTCGAGCAGCAGCAGATCCGAGGCGCGGACACGGCTGAAGTGTACCTGATTGGGATTCATCAGGAACTGCGTGCCGTCCTCGTTCACGGCCAGACTGAAATGGTTGGCCACCGCCTCGTGCATGTTCAGCCGCTCGGTCCAGCGCAGCGCGGCGGTGAGTTCCGTGCGCTCCTGCCAGTGGGCGATGTTGGGGGTGGCGGCGATCGGGCGTGTACCGGGCATGTCGGTCTCCTTCCTTTCCGTTTGCCACAGCCTGCCCGCGATGGGCCGACTTTACAAACGATTGATTCGCGGACATCACATTAAGAAAATTAATGGATAGGTTGTGCATCCTCCATGCCGGACAAGAGCCTGCCGCCCCTGACCTGGCTGCGCGCCTTCGAGGCGACGGCGCGGCACCTGTCCTTCACCCGCGCCGCACGCGACCTTGGCCTCACCCAGTCGGCGGTCAGCCAGCATGTGCGCAGCCTCGAGGCCTATCTCGGCCGCGATCTTTTCATCCGCAAGACACGCGCGCTGGAGCTGACTGAAGCCGGCAGCACCTATCTGCCGGTCATCCGCGACGCGTTTGACCTAATCGCCACCGGCACGAGCGCCTTCACCGGCGGCGACCGGGGGCGCAGCATGGTGCTGCAGTGCAACATGGCCTTTTCCGTGCTGTGGCTGGCGCCGCGGCTTGGGTGGCTATACGCCCGTCACCCGTGGCTGGTGCTGAACATCGTCACCCCGATCTGGGATCCCGAACGCCATGCCGCGAACGCGGCGATGGAAATCCGCTTCGGCCGGCCCGAGGACATGTCGGACGCGGCCCAGCGGTTGACCCGCGACCGGTTCTATCCGGTCTGCGCCCCCGGATATCAGGGCGGCGCGCCCGACCCGGAAACGGCCACACTGTTCGATTGCGTGGGGCTTACCGGCTCGTGGGGGGCGTGGCACAAGTCGCAGGGCCGCCCGTTCGACCGCGAGGGCGAGGTGAACCTCGCCTCAACCTTTGTGATCGCGATAGAGACGGCACGCGCCGGGGCGGCGATGACCATCGCGCATGACACGCTCGTGGCCGGGCTTCTGGCCGAAGGCGCGCTGATCAGGCCTTTCGCCCACAGCCCGCCGCTGACCGAGGCGTATTTCCTCTATCCTCCGCCCCCGCATGCCCAGACCCCCGCCTCGCGCGCGGTGCTGGACTGGCTGCACGAGGAGATGACGGCGATGCCCCCGGCGCAGGGCTGACCGTTTCGCCTCATCCCTCCGGGAAGCGGTCGGAGACAAGCTCCGCCGGCCGGTTCGCCGTCAGTTTCGCCCCCATCCGCAGCAGATCCCGGGCCTTTGCCGCGTCGAGCCCCTCCAGACAGAGCGCATGCATGGCATAGACATCGCTTTGCGCGCGGCGGAGCTGCCGCGCCGGCCCCAGAAACCGGGCTGCGGCGCGCAGCGGCCGCTTCGGTGCCAGCGCACGCAGGATGCTCAGAAGGTCCACCACATTGCCCAACTTGGTGCCGACCGAGCCGCGCCGCACCGGCGGGTCGGGCAGATCGTTCTGATAGGGGATGTCGGCGGCGTGCGGGTAGGCCCGCGCAATGGCATCGTCGTGAAGCAGCTGGTCCTTGGTCACGCTGTAGGGCAGCGAGATGCAGAACTCGACGAAGTCGGGATCGAGATAGGGGCAGAAGACATGCCGCGCGCTGCCGAGGATCGCCTGGGGCACGAAATTTATCTCGCGCCGGGTGCGGTGGAACATCCAGAACATCTGATAGGGGTCGGGTGCATCCGCATAGTGTTCGATGGCTGCGGCCAGATAGTCGCGGATTTCCTCGTCGCGCCCGGGGGAATAGATCGGTCCCGCCCCCTGCCCCCAGTCGGGTTTCGAGATCACCCGGCCGTGCCCCGCCATCAGTTCGGTCGCGATGCCGCGCCAGTCGCCCTGAAGCGACAGCGTCATGAACCGGTCCGCGTCGTTGTCGGGATTGGTCAGGATGTCGCCGGCAATCCCGTCGAAGCTCAGCCCGGCATTGTCGAGGAAGAAATCGTGCAACGGCATCATCTGGGAATGCTCGTCGGCACAGAGCCCGGTCATCGTCAACGCCCGGAACGTGTCGGCCAGACGCGGGCGGGTGTGGCCCAGAACCACGTGCGGGACGCCCAGCCGCTCGCAGACGGCGCGGGCCGCCATCGCCTCGCGGTTCAGCACGTCGCGATTGTGGTGGAAGGTCACGCAGGCCTGTGGCCGGCGGCCCTGATGCATCACCTCCAACAGGATATGCCGCGAGTCGCGCCCGCCGCTGAGCGGCACGAAGAAGGGGCCGTCGCATTCCTCCAGCGCACGCGCCACGGCGCTGCGGAAATGTTCGATCATGCCATCGACCGCCGCATCGCGGGTGATGGTCTGGGCCTCGGGGATGCGTTCGCCGCCGGTGATCCGCGCGGGGCCTGTCCCGTCCCAGTAGAGCCGCCCGCCGGGGGGAAGAACCTTGACATGGCGCAGCGGCGTGTCGTTGTGGATGAAGATGCCCAGCCGGTAGAAGGTGGCAAGCCCGCGGTCGTCCGGCGCCGGATCGCAGCCTTCCGCCACCAGTTTCAGAAGCGACGGCGAAACACCAATTTCGCCATCCTTTTCATACCAGTAAAGGCTGTAGAATCCGTAGCGGTCGACCTGCGCCGTCAACGCGCCGTCGCGCCACGACCAGGCCCCGCGCAGGGCCGCGGCCTCGCCGCCGCGACCGGCATCCGACGCCCAGTCCGCCACGCCCGCGGTGCGGATGTTCTCCCCGGACGAACGGGCAAGGAAAAAGGGCGGCTCGGCATCGGCCATCGCCTCGGCAAGGTCCGTCACATCTGCTCTCCTCAGCGACGGGGCGCATGTTGCCGTTCCCGTCTTTCGCGCATGGAACGCCAAAGCGACGGCCGGGGCAAGAGCGCCAATGCCGAAGCCTGCACGGTTGCGGCGCGCCTGCAACCATGTCATGGGCCGATTTTCGTCATAATCTGGCCGATGGACCGGATTAGGAACGCCGCATGACGAACCGGGTTTCAACCTTTCCTTTCGGGAGACGGGCATGATCGGCGCGCGCCTTCGCCGGAAACTGACACAGGGCCTGCACGAGCGGCGCAGGCGCGGGGCCTTCTGCCGGCCGTTCTCGGGCCTTACACCGCAGCGCCTGTTGCTGCTGACGGTCGATCACCGGATCCCGCAAAGCCAGATCTTTCCCTTTCATTTCCTTTCCGACCGGCTGCGCGAGGCATGGCAGGCGGAGGTTCGCGAGGCGGATATCGATACCTATCTCGCGGACCCCAACTATGGCCCGAACGGTGCCACCGTGGTGGCCTTCCAGAGCCAGTTCGACCTGTCCGAGGCGGGCGCGGAGGCGATTCTGGCCTGCATCGAGGCGCGCAACCCCGGTGCACGGCGGGTCTATCTGGACTGGTTCGCGCCCACCGATTTGCGGCTGGCCGGCGTGGTGGGGCCGAAAGTGGACCTTTATGTCACCAAGCACCTTCTGCGCGACCGCGCGCGCTATGCCCGGCCCGTCTATGGCGACACCACGCTGATGGAGCATTTCGGCCGCCGGTTCGGGCTGGCGCATGAGGTCACGCAGTTCCCCATTCCCGAAGGATTCTGGGACAAGCTGCTGCTTGGCCCCTCCTTCGTGACCGCGGGCTTCATGCTGCCCGATTTCGCTGCCGGGCGGTGGCCCGAGGGCCCTCGCCCCATCGACCTGCACGCAAGGATCGCGGTGGGCGGCACACCCTGGTACGAGGCGATGCGCGGCGAATGCCAACAGGCCGTCGACCGGTTGCGCGGGGTCAATGCGGTCACCGGCATCGGTATCGGCCATCACCGTTTCATGGCCGAGATGCGGCAATCGAAGGTCTGTTTCAGCCCCTTCGGCTATGGCGAGGTCTGCTGGCGCGATTACGAGGCGGTGCTGACCGGCGCGGTTCTGGTCAAGCAGGACATGGGCCATGTTGAAACCGACCCCGACATCTTCGAGGCCGGCGAGACCTATGTGCCGGTCGCCTGGGACCTGTCGGATTTCGAGGACAGGGTGCGCTGGCTTCTCGCCGACGAGGCGGCGCGCCGACGCATCGCGCGCGCGGCATTCGAGCGGCTGCACGATTATGCCGCCTCGGGCCGGTTCGTGGAGCAGATGGCGCCTATGCTGGCGGGGCGCGCGGCGGTGGGGCTCGCGTCATGACGGCGGCCCCGTTACCCGGCATCTCTGCCGTGGTGATCGGCCGCAACGAAGGCGCGCGGCTGGTGGCCTGTCTGGCCTCGCTGCGGGACCGGGCGGGGCAGATCGTCTATGTCGATTCCGGCTCCACCGACGGCAGCGTCGCCCGTGCGAAGGAAGTTGGCGCAACGGTGGTCGAACTGGACCCCGATCAGCCCTTCACCGCCGCCCGCGCCCGCAACGCGGGGCTGGCCGCGCTCGACGGGCCGGAGGATTTCGTTCAGTTGGTCGATGGCGACTGCACCGTGCAGTCGGGCTGGATCGAGGCGGCGGCGGCGCTGCTGGCGGAGCGGCCCGAGCTTGCCGCCGTCTGCGGTCGGCGGCGGGAGGAGCACCCGGAGCACTCGGTCTACAACCGGCTTTGCGACAGGGAGTGGGACGGCCCGGCGGGCGAGGTGCGCGCCTTCGGCGGCGACGTCCTGGCCCGGCGCGCGGCGCTGGCCGGCGTCGGCGGCTATCGCGACGATCTGATCGCGGGCGAAGAGCCCGAGCTGTGCGTGCGCCTGCGGCAGGCCGGCTGGACGATCTGGCGGCTGGACGCGGAGATGACCCTGCACGATGCCCGCATGAGCCGGTTCGGCCAATGGTGGAAGCGCAGCCGGCGGGCGGGCCATGCCTTCGCCGAAGGCGCCGCCCTCCACGGCGCCCCGCCGGAGCGGCACTGGGTGAGGGAAACCCGCCGCGCGCTCCTCTGGGGCGCAGTGCTGCCGGTGGCGATCCTGGCCCTGGGCCTGCTCTGGCCGCCCGGTTTCACCCTTGCTCTCATCTATCCGCTGCAGGTGGTTCGCCTCGCCCTGCGCGAAGGCCCGGCAAGGCGCGCCACCTGGGAATGGGCGATGTTTACCGTTTTGGGCCGCTTCGCCGAGGCGGCGGGCGCCCTGCAATTCCACGTCAGCCGGCTCACGCGGCGGCGTGCCCGGCTGATCGAGTACCGCTAGCGATGCCCCGGGCCCGGCGACATCCGCAGGC
>JAUIBJ010000176.1 GCA_030428025.1 Alphaproteobacteria bacterium | reverse complement strand
TCGCTGTCGGGGCGCGGCTCGGCCGGGGCGGCGGATGTGCCCAAACTCACCCATACCGGCGATTGACCGTGCCTGCGGCATCGCGCATAGAAGGCACGTCACGAACCGGGGATCAGATGGTCGGCACCGACAAGCCCAGCGAACCCGATTGGGGCCCGTTCGGTCGGCCGCTTTTCGACGAGGCGTCGGCGCAGGGCCTCAACCGCGTGGGCGTGGTGGATATCGGCTCCAACTCGGTCCGTCTGGTGGTCTTCGACGGGGCCGCGCGCAGCCCGGCCTATTTCTTCAACGAAAAGATAATGTGCGCGCTCGGCGCCGGTATGTCCGATACCGGGCGGCTGAACCCACAAGGCCGGGCCCGGGCGCTGGCGGCAATGAAACGCTTCCGGCTTCTGGGCGACGGCATCGGCACCGGGCCGCTCACCGCCGTTGCCACCGCAGCCGTGCGCGAAGCCGAGGACGGGCCCGAATTCTGCGCCGATGTGGAGCGCGAGACCGGCATCCATATCTGGGTGATCGACGGCAAGGAGGAAGCCCGCCTGTCGGCGCAGGGCGTGCTTCTGGGCTGGCCCGGCTCCTACGGTCTCGTCTGCGATATCGGCGGCTCGTCGATGGAACTGGCCGAGATCAATGGCGGTCGCGTCGGGCGCCGCCTGACCTCGCCGCTGGGGCCGCTGAAGCTGCGCGACGTCAAGGGCGGGCGCAAGGCGCGCAAGGCGCTGACCCGCGAACACCTGACCGACATGCAGGCGGAAATGGGCGAACAGCGCAACCGGCTCTTTCTGGTGGGGGGCTCGTGGCGTGCCATCGCCCGGATCGACATGGAACGGCGCGGCTATCCCCTGCGGGTGCTGCACGAATACCGCATGACCCCCAAGGCCGTGCGCGAGACCGCCAAGTATATCGAGAAATCCGATCCTGAGGCCCTGCGCGCGCGCGCAGGGGTCTCGTCAAGCCGCATGGCGCTGGTGCCGGTGGCGGCCGAGGTGCTGCGCGAGGTGGTCAAGGCCTTCCGGCCCCACGATATCGCCCTGTCGAGCTATGGCATCCGCGAGGGGCTGCTTTACGAACAGATGCCGCAGCGCCTGCGCGACCGCGACCCGCTGATCGAGGCCTGCGCCTTCGCCGAATCCCGCGATGCCCGCATCCCCGGCTATGGCAAGGTGGTCTATGAATTCATCGCGCCGCTCTTCAAATCGGTCCGGGCCGAGCGGCGGCGGATCATCAAGGCGGCCTGCCTTCTGCACGATGTCAGCTGGCGGGCCCATCCCGACTATCGGGCCGAGGACTGTTTCGACAACGCCACCCGCGCCAATCTGGGCGGGCTCAAGCATTCCGAACGGGTGTTTCTGGGGCTTGCGCTGCTGCACCGCTATTCCAACCGGCGCGAAGGTACCCGGTTCGAAGACCTCAACACGCTGGTGACAGAGGCCGACCAGCACCAGGCCGAGGTGCTGGGCAAGGCGATGCGCCTTGCCGCGATGCTGTGGCTCACCCGCGACGCCCGGCTCGGAGAGTTGCGCTGGTTTCCCAAGAAGAAACGGTTGGAGTTGCGGCTGTCGGTCGAGGCCGCGCCGCTTTTCGGCGAGGTCGCGGAGGCGCGGTTCCAGTCGCTCTGCGCCACGCTCGGGGCCGAACCGGTCATCCGCACCGAACGCTGACAGTCCCGCGCCAATTGTCCTTCCAAGATAACTGCCCGGAAAACTGGAATTCTAGGGATCGGAAATCCTGCAAAACCCCGCCACGTCGCCGATCGCGGAGCGTTCAGATCTCGATGTCCTCGCCCGGATCCGGCGCCTCGTAGGTCTCCGGCTCCTCCGGCGCCTCGTCGGGCACCAGCGGCTCCTTGCGGCGGATGATGATGTCGCCGTTGGGCAGCATCTCCGGCGCGTGGTAATTGCTCAGATCGTCGATCCGGGCCAGCAGTTCGCTGAAGGCCGGGCCCATCTCACGGGCGAATTCGCGTATCGCCGGTTCTATCTCGCCGGCCATGCCCTCGAGATCCTTCAGCGCGGGCTCCATCTCGCGCAGGATGCCCTCCATGAATATCCGCGCGCCCTCCTCCATCAGCGATCGACCCGACCCGTTTTCCTCCTCCTCCTCCTGCGCCAAGGCAGGCGAGGTCAGGCACAGAGCGACGGCAACGATCAGGGCAAGGCGTGTCATGATAGTAATATAGGCACGCCGGAGGACGGATTTAAGACCCCGATCAATCGGCACCTTCGGTCTCGATCTTCAGCTCCGCCCCGCAATGCTTGCAGTGAATCGCATCCGGATCATGCTTCAGAAGCCCGCATCCCGGACATTTGTAGCGCACCTTCGCGGGCGAAAAGATGGCCCGCGCCAACCGCAGGAACAGCCCCACCCCGACCACCATGATCACCACCGCCAGAAGCCGGCCCGGCGGCGTCGTCATGGTGATGTCGCCGAACCCGGTCGTGGTCAGCGTCGCCACGGTGAAGTAGAGCGCATCGACATAGCTCCCCAGTCCGGTTTCCTGGCCGCGCAGAACAAAGACCAGCGCGGTCATGGCGAAGATGAACACCAGAAGGTTCACTGCCGAAATCACCGTATCCTCATGCTGCCGGAACAGCAGCGAATCGCGGCGCAGATCGCGCAGCAGATGGTAGGAATGCACAAGTCGCAGAGCCCGCAGAAGGCGCAGAATCGTCAGCCCCTGCCCCAGGAACGGGGCCGCCAGCAGCGACAGAAGCACCAGGATGTCGACGAGTACGTAGAACTGCCGCAGATGCCGCAGCCGGTTGGGCGCGATCCAAAGCCGGGCCAGCAGGTCCAGCAGGATGACAAGCGCGATCACCGCGTCGGCGGCCAGAACCCAGGGTGTAAGCGGCAGGGTCGCGGTGGCCAGAAAGAACAGGATCGAAACGGCATCGAAGATCAGCAGGCCATAGCGGAACCGCGTGGCCCGCTTGCTGCGGCCTTCATAGAGTAGGCGGATGCGGTCTTTCATGACCTGGCTCTCCTTCTCTGACTTGGTCGGCCAGGGCCGGACAAGCCGTCCCAGGCCCGCCGTTCACAGTTCGATGTCCATCGACACCGGGAAATGGTCCGACGCGGTCAGAAGCGCGTCGCGCAACTCCGGTACGCGCCAGCAGCCAGGGTCGTCGAACGGGTGCCAGATTCGCCAGCGCGGCCCCTTCGCCCGCAACCCACGCGACACCATGATGTAATCCAGCAGCGCCTGAAGATAGCGGTTCTCGGCGGCGATATAGAACCGTGCGGTGGTGTTCATCGCCCCGATCCGCCGGGTCAGCGCCCGGCGCGCATGCGGGTCGTAAAGCAGTTGCCCGGCCGCCACCTCCGCCCCTTCGCCCATGACGATCTCGACCGAGGAGCGCCCGAAGAGGCGCTCGTATTCGTCAAGGCCGGGACCGTCATTCAGATCCCCCATCACGATCAGGTCGTCGCCCGCATCCAGATGCTGCACGATGCGCTGCCGCAGCCAGACCGCCTGGGCCTGTTGCTTGCGGCGGCTGGTGATCGCCATGCGCATCACCTCGTCGCGGCTGGTCGCCCCGTGCGGCGCCTTCGACTTCAGATGCGCCCCGATCATCCGAAAGGTCGCCCCCTGCGCCGTTTCGGCCGCGACCTCAAGCGGTGGCTTGGAGAAGACCACAAGATCCTCTGTCGCGTCGATATCGAGATCGATCCGGAACACCCCGTCGAAGCGCGGCGCCTCGCGCGCGCCTTTCTTGCCGGTGGGCGCACCTTTGGGATCGTGCCGGCAGTTCAGTCGGTCGGGATCGAACAGCAGGGCGATCTCCTGCTGGGTGTCGTTGGTAAAGCCCACAATCGCGCGGTGCGCCCGCAGATCGAAGAGCTTTGCGAAATTCTCCAGTGCCGGCACGGTGGTGCGCTTGCCGTTGTGGTCCGGTGCTTCGATCACCATCACCGCATCCGCGTCGAGCGCGGTAAAGACGATGCCCAGAGCGGCCAGTTGATCGCCGCGCCGCACCTCGTGACGACCCGACCATCCGTCGTCGTCTAGCACCGCGCCTTGATCGTCGAAGAGGGAATTGAACCATTCCACATTGTAGGTGACGAACCGCATCACGCCGCCTTCCGGCTGATCTCTTCCCAGGCCCGGTTGATGTCGATGATCCGCCTTTCGGCCAGTTTCACCGCCTCTTCGGGCACCCCGCGCGCCACCATCCGGTCGGGGTGGCTGTCCCGCACCATCCGGCGCCAGGCCTGACGGATCTCGGCCAGGGGCGTGTCGGGCGTCACCCCCAGAACGGCATAGGGATCGGGCTTGGCGTCGGGCACGAAGCGGCTGCGCAGGGCGCGAAACTCGTGCTCGGGCAGGCCGAATATATCGGCCACCCGCGCCAGAAATCGATCCTCGTTGGGGTGATAGACGCCATCGGCCACGGCGATGTGAAACAGCCCTTCCATCAGGTCGCAAAGCGTGCCCGTCTCGTCGCCGAACATGCCCTTGATCCGGTCGGCATATTCCTCGAACCCCGCCACATCCTGCCGCGCGAGGTTGAAGACCCGCGCCGCGCCCGCCTCGTCGTCACGGGCGATCTGGAACACCTCACGAAAGGCCGTCACCTCGTCACGGGTGACCAGACCATCGGCCTTGGCCATCTTGGCGCCCAGCGCGATCACCGCAATGGCGAAGGCCACGCTGCGCTCCGGGGGCGTGCGCAACCGGTCGAACACCTCGCTCAGCGGCGCCCCCTTGGACAGCGCCGACAGCGCTTCGGATATGCGGCTCCAGATCGACATGGGGCAAGACTATCGGCTTCCGCCAACGATGTCAGCGCGACTTCTCGGCCCTCACAGCGTTTTCTGCAACAGCACCAGGTCCATCCAGCGCCCGAACTTCCGGCCGACCTCGGTCATCCGCCCGACCTGCTCGAAGCCGATGGCACGATGAAAGGCGACGGCTTGTGCATTCTCCCCGCTCACCGCCGCCACCAGCACATGTGCCCCGGCCGCCCGGGCCGCCGCCTCCAGCCGCGCCATCAGCGCGCGGCCAGCGCCCCGCCCCCGCGCCCCGGGCGCGATCTGCACCGTGTGCTCCAGCGTGTGGCGATAACCCGGCCCGCCGCGAAAGGGAAAGGCGGTGGCAAAGCCCACCAGGCCGCCTGCGTCCTCGGCCACCACGAACAGCCCCGCCGCCTGCCGCGCGGCGATATCGGCGGCAAGCGCCGCCTCCGTCTTCTCCACGCTGGTGAAGGTGATGGCGGTCTCGCGGATGTAATGGTTCCAGATCCCGGCAATGGCGGCGGCATCTTCCGGCCTCGCCACGCGCAGCTTCATTCCAGCACCCGCAACCCGTGGGGCGTGTCGATCTCGAAGCGCAAACCCCCTTCGCCGGTCTCGATCACGACCCGGCTGTCGTCCAGCACCCCCGCCAAATCCCGCCGCAATGCCTCCGCCTCGGGATGCGCCACCACCAGCCGCCGCAGGCGGCAGCCCGACCCCGGCAGGCGCGCCGCCGGATGCGCCGCCCCCTGCCATTCGATCACCGCCGGGAAGGCATTGTCATAAGGAAGGATGCCGCTGTCGGGCACCGCCATTCGCCAGCGCAGGTCGCCACGCGCCAGCGCCACGGGCCGGCCTGCCTCGGGATGACCGGAAACGACACCGTCCAGATCGTCCGTCCGGCAGATCCAGACCTGTGGGCGCGGCTGCCCCTGGAAACGGTCGAGGTCGAACCAGCGGGGATACCCTGGCGCGGGTGCTTCAGGATCGACGGCAATCACCTCCAGATAAAGCCCCTCCTCGAGCCCCAGAAGCAGGTTGTGCGTGCCGAAATGCGCGTGCCGCCCACCGGGAAGCAGCGCCAGGCCCAGCGCCTCCTCGACCGCCGCGCGCCCCTCCTCCAGCGTTGCGGCCGCCACAGCCAGATGATCGAGCTCGAGCCTCATGTCGCCACGCGCCAGATCGCCCAGAGCGCCACCAGCACGGTGGGATAGAAACTGGCCGCAAAGCCGAAGGCGCGCAGCGGCGGCGCCCGGTGATAGCCCACCCAGAAGGCAACCCGCGCAAGAGCGAAGGCGATCCCCAGCACCAAGATCACCCCGGGCCCCTCGCCGCCCAGCAGTACCGCCGCCGCAGGCCAGACCGCCAACGCCAGCACCAGCTGTTCCACCGTGTTGTTCAGCACCCGCTGGTCGATCTCCGCTGCGCCGGCCAACAGCTGGCCATCGATGATCGCATCGTCGAAGAACCTTCGCTGGGCCAGCCTCCCGATCATGGCTATCGTCACCAGACCGGGCGCCAGAAAGGCGGTCATGATCGTGGGCATAAGCGCGAAGACCGGCAGCTTCACGAAAAGCGCTGCGCCGACCAGCACGGCCAAGGCCCAGGCCGCACCCCCGGCCATCCCGATCGCGATCGTTTTCCGCTTCTGCATGACCCCGCCCTTCATCTTGCCCCGAATACTCCGGGGGAGGTGTTGAAACCCTGCAGGGTTTCGACGTCGGGGGCAGCGCCCCCAACCCCTCCTACACCCGCGCCTCGCGGATCAGGCGAAGGATGTCCTGCGCCGCGTCGGGAATATTGGTGCCCGGCCCGAAGATCGCCTTGACGCCCGCCTTTTGCAAGAACTCGTAATCCTGCTGCGGAATGACACCGCCGCAGATCACGATGATGTCGCCCGCATCCCGTTCCTTCAGCGCCTCGATCAGCTGCGGCGCCAGCGTCTTGTGCCCCGCCGCCTGGGACGAGATGCCGATCACGTGCACATCATTGTCGATAGCGTCCTGCGCCGCCTCCTCGGGCGTCTGGAACAAGGGGCCCACATCCACGTCGAAGCCGATATCGGCAAAGGCGGTGGCGATCACCTTGGCGCCCCGGTCATGCCCGTCCTGGCCCATCTTCACCACCAGCATGCGCGGCCGCCGCCCCTCTTCCTCGGCGAAGTCGTCCACCGATTTCTGGATCGCCGCGAAATCGTCGTCGCCCTCATAGGCCGCGCCATAGACGCCCGCCAGCGTCTTCACCTCGGCGCGGTGCCGCCCGAATA
>JAUIBJ010000175.1 GCA_030428025.1 Alphaproteobacteria bacterium | reverse complement strand
ATGTGGCGGCGGTCCTCGCGCAGATGCGCGGTGATCCCGTCGGCACCGGCCTGTTCGGCCAGTCGCGCGGCGCGCAGCGGATCGGGATAGTCGCCGCCGCGCGCGTTGCGCACCGTGGCCACATGGTCGATATTCACGCCGAGGCGCAGTCTTCCCGCATAGCGCATGCCGCTCTCCTGATCCATTCGTCTGTTCGGCCCAACCTAGAACGTTTCACAAGAAACCTGAATCAGGGATTTTCGCGAAACACGGCGAAACCTTCAAATGTTTCACCTCATCTCGCTTTCACCCGATTTCAGATCAGAGCCGCAACGCGTCAGTCGCCTTTTTCCCGCGCGTCAGCCTTGGCCGAAGCCTTTTCCCTTAGTGCCATGAGTTTCAGCTTCAACTGGCCGCGCCGGCGGTTCTGATAGGCCTGTATCACCGGCAGGCTGACGTAATACCCCACCAGCCCGCAGATCACGCCCGGGATCAGCCCGCCGATCATGTAGGGAAAGAACACCTCGTCATAGAAGACATAGAGGTTGTGCCAATCCGTCGTGGCGTCAGAGAAGATGGCCAGAAAGTTGTGCTTCAGATCCCCCCAGGCGCCCACGAACTTGCCGCCCAGCGAGCCGTGCCCGTTACCATGCCCGCCCTCGAAGGTACGACCGAGCAGGAAATTGCCCGTCTGGAAGGAAACCGCCCCGATGGGAACGAAGGTAAGCGGGTTGCCCACGAAGGTCGACAGAAGCGCGGCGATGACATTGCCGCGCATCACCAGCGCCACGATCGCGGCCAGCAGGAAATGCATGCCGAAAAACGGGCTGAAGGTCACGAAGATGCCGGCGAAGATGCCGCGGGCGATCCGGTGGGGCGGGTCGGGAAGGCGTCGCAAGCGGTGTCGGACATAGTAGAACGCCCGCGTCCACCCTCCCCGGGGCCAGACGGTTTCCTGCACGACCTTCCAGAACGGTCGCCTATCCCGGCGTTTGAACACCACCTCGTGCGGCTCCCCGCTACATCAGCTCTGACCTCCGCCGGCCCTGCCCGGGTCGCGGTAGCGTTCCACAGCGGCCACGTCTCCTTCTGCGTCCAGCGCCGATATGATGCTGTGAAGATGCTCGGCATCGCACAGTTCCACATCCACCAGCAAGCGGTAGAAGTCCGGTTTGCGGTCGACGAATGTCAGATCCGAGATATTGGCCTTCCGCTCTCCGATCAATGTGCAAATGCGTCCCAGAACGCCGGCATCGTTGCCGATGGTGACATCGAGCGTCACATCATAGGCCGCCGGATGCTTGCCGGCATGCCAATGCAGGTCGAGCCAGCGGTCGGGCTGGCTGTCATAGGTCGACAGCGCCTCGCAGTCGATGGCATGCACCACCACGCCCTTGCCGCGAAAGGTAATGCCGACGATCCGCTCGCCCGGCAGCGGCTGACAGCAACGGGCGCGCTCGAAGCTCTGGTTCCGGCCCAACCCGATCACCGCGCGGTCGCGGCCGATCACGTTGCCTTCTTCCGGGGCAATGTCGGGATAGACGGCGTGCAGAACCTGCCGCGCGGTCAGTTCGGCGCTGCCCAGCCGCGCCAGAACCTCGTCGGCATTCTTCAGCCGCAGGGTCTTGGCCGCGGCGGTCAGTGCCTTTTCGGTGGCGCGCTTGCGCACGTTGTCGAAGGCCGACCGCGCCAACTCGCGCCCCAACTTGATGTAACGGTCCCGGTCCAGTTCGCGCAGCGCCCGGCGAATGGCAGCACGCGCCTTGCCGGTGGTCGCGATGTCGAGCCAGGTGGCCTGCGGCGTCTGCCCGTCGGCGGTGATCACATCGACCGACTGGCCGTTCTTGATGCGTGTCCAGAGCGGCACGCGCATCCCGTCGATCTTGGCACCGACGCAGGCGTGCCCGATCCTTGTGTGGATGGCATAGGCGAAATCTATGGGCGTGGCGCCCCGGGGCAGCTTGACCACATCCCCCTTGGGCGTGAAGCAGAAAACCTTGTCCGAATACATCTCGAGCTTCACCGCCTCGAGAAAGTCCTCGTGGTCCTCTTCCGAATCGAACTGTTCGGTCAGGCTGGATATCCATTTCGCCGGATCCACCGCAAAGGGGTTCTCGGCCCGCACACCGTCGCGGTAGGACCAGTGCGCCGCCACGCCGGTTTCGGCCACGTCGTGCATCTGGCGCGTGCGGATCTGCACCTCCACCCGCTTGCCGTCGCGGCCCGACACGGTGGTGTGGATCGAACGGTAGCCGTTCGACTTGGGCTGGCTGATGTAATCCTTGAACCGCCCCGGAACCGCGCGCCAGCGCTGGTGGATGGCCCCGAGGACGCGATAGCAATCCTCTTCCGAGCCGGTGATGATGCGGAAACCGTAAATATCCGACAGGCGGGAAAACCCCATCTCCTTTTCCTGCATCTTGCGCCAGATCGAATAGGGCTTCTTCGCCCGGCCCAGCACATCCGCCTCGATCCCGGCCTTGTCCAGTTCGTGCCGCATGTCCGACGTGATCCGCTCGATCACGTCGCCGGCTTCCTTCTGCAATGTGATGAAGCGGCGGATGATCGAGGCGCGCGCCTCGGGGTTGATGACGCGGAAGGCCAGATCTTCCAACTCTTCGCGCATCCATTGCATGCCCATCCGCCCGGCGAGCGGCGCGAAGATATCCATCGTCTCGCGCGCCTTCTTGAGCTGCTTCTCGGGCCGCATCGCCTTGATCGTGCGCATGTTGTGCAGCCGGTCGGCGAGCTTCACCAGAATCACCCGCATGTCCTTCGACATGGCCATGAACAGCTTGCGGAAGTTTTCGGCCTGCTGGGTCTCGGTGCTGCTGAGCTGGAGATTGGTCAGCTTGGTGACGCCATCGACCAGATCGGCAATCTCGCCGCCGAACTTTTCGGCCAGCACGTTGTAGGAGGCGCGCGTGTCCTCGATCGTGTCGTGCAGGAGGGCGGTGACGATCGTCGCATCGTCCAACCGCTGTTCGGCCAGGATGGCGGCCACGGCGGCGGGATGGGTGAAATAGGGCTCGCCAGAGTGGCGGTATTGCCCTTCGTGCATCTCGCGGCCGAATTCGAAGGCTGCGGTGATCAGTTTTTCGTCGGTCTTAGGGTTGTAGGTGCGGACAAGCTCGATAAGATCCTGGGCCGCGATCATCTCGTCCGCATCCCGCGCGGGCGCAGGTCTCAGCCCTGCCCCTGCGCCTCCATCAGCGCCCGAAGGAGGTTTTCCTCGGACATGTCGTCCTCGGCCGGCTTGTCGGCTTCACCGCCGCCCATCAGCAGGGCCATGGAATCCTCTTCCGGCTCGTCCACCTCGATCTGGGTCTGATTCGATTCAATCAGCCGCTCGCGAAGGTCGTCAGCCGATTGCGTCTCGTCGGCGATCTCGCGCAGGGCCACGACCGGGTTCTTGTCGTTGTCGCGGTCCACGGTGATCGGCGATCCGGCCGAGATTTCGCGTGCCCGGTGCGCGGCGAGCATCACAAGTTCGAACCGGTTGGGAACCTTGTCGACGCAGTCTTCGGTTGTTACGCGGGCCATGAAACCTCCGGCAGGGCATGTCGTTCAGGAAGTGCCTTATCTATAGGCTCGCCCGGCGGTTTACAAGCGGATAATCAGGGCAAAAAGCCCAAGGTTTCGGGCCGATTTCAAGACGGCTGTGTCGGCACGCGGAAATCTGTTAGGCTCACGCCGTACCGCGCATCAGGAGAGCGCCCATGACCCTTTCGCTTCAAGTCATCTATCCGGTCGCCGACGGAACCCGTTTCGACATGGACTATTATCTTGGCACGCACATGCCCATGGTGGCCGAGCACATGGGCGCCCATATCGAAAAGACGCTCGTCACCAAGGGCGTGGCGGGCGGACCGGACGCGCCGCCGCCTTTCTATGCCGTGGCCACCATGACCTTCGCCGATAGGGATGCCCTCGACGCCGCCATGGCCGCCGCGCCGCCGGTGATCGCCGATATCGCCAATTTCACCGACACGACACCGCAGATGCTGGTGGGCCAGGTGGTGGCCTGAACAGACCCGGAATTGTCTTGAAATCCGGCGGCAAACCTGATTTACGCCCCATCATTCCGGACCGGTGCGGGCGCAGGCGATTCCGTCTTTCTTCTGATGGGCCTCCGCTGCGCCTTTTTCGCATTGCTCCGGCTGGGCGCAGCGCGGCCACTGACGAAGACATGTCGACCTGATCTCTGGCGGGCGCCCCCGGACCATCCCGGTGCGGCGGACCCGGGCGAAGACCGAGAGCTCTGAGGGCGCAAACCACCTTTGCGGGACAAACCGCAAGCACATGAGGAGTTCGAAGCGATGGACATTATCGCTCAGATCGAGGCGGAACAGATCGCCTCGCTCGGGAAGGAAATTCCCGATTTCAAGGCCGGCGACACCGTGCGCGTCGGCTTCAAGGTGACGGAAGGCACCCGCACCCGGGTGCAGAACTTCGAAGGCGTCTGCATCAGCCGCAAGAACGGCGAGGGCATCGCCGGCAGCTTCACCGTGCGCAAGATTTCCTTCGGCGAGGGCGTCGAGAGGATCTTCCCGCTCTACTCGACCAATATCGACAACATCACCGTTGTGCGCCGCGGCCGCGTGCGCCGCGCCAAGCTTTACTATCTTCGCTCGCGCCGGGGCAAATCTGCCCGGATCGCCGAGGATACGCATTACAAGCCCAAGGACGACGGCAAGAAACCCGTGCAAGGATCGGCGACATGAGAAAAGACATCCACCCCGATTACCATTTCATCGACGTCAAGATGACCGATGGCACCGTCTTGAAGATGCGCTCGACGTATGGCGCCGAGGGCGACACGCTCTCGCTCGACATCGACCCGACGGCCCACCCGGCCTGGACGGGCGGCGGCCACCGCCTGACCGACGCGGGCGGCCGCGTGTCGAAGTTCAAGAACAAATACGCAGGCCTCGGCTTCTGAACCCCTTCGCGACATGCGAATACGATGCGGCGCCGCCTCCTTTGGGGGCGGCGTTTTTCGTCTGGCAGGCGGCAGAAAATGTGATGCGTGGCTGCAAGCCCCGCGTGCATTCGGGGTGAAGCCATCTTCCAAATCGGCCCGCCGGACAGTACTGTGCCGCCAAACGCGCGAAGCATAACGCGCCGGCAAAGGGGTAAGGGACGTGGCGCATATCATCGTCGTCGGGAACGAAAAGGGCGGGGCCGGCAAGTCAACAGTGTCGATGCATGTGGCCTCGGCGCTGGCGCGGATGAGCCACAAGGTCAGTGCGCTCGATCTCGACCTGCGGCAGAAGACGCTGGGCACCTATATCCGCAACCGCGAGCGGTTCATGGAGAAATCGGGCCTGGACCTGCCCGGCCCCTCCTATCACGACCTGCCGGAAATCGACCAGTCCAGCCTCAAGCCCGGCGAGAACATCTATGACCGGCGCCTGTCGGCCGCCGTGGCCGAGCTGGAGCCCGACAGCGATTTCATCCTGATCGATTGCCCCGGCTCGCATACCCGCCTGAGCCAGGTCGCCCACAGCCTGGCCGACACGCTTATCACGCCGCTCAATGACAGTTTCGTCGATTTCGACCTGCTCGCGCATATCGACAGCGACGGTTCGACCATCCTCGGCCCCTCGGTCTATTCCGAGATGGTCTGGAACGCCCGGCAGCTTCGGGCGCAGGCGGGGCTCAAGCCCATCGACTGGGTGGTGGTGCGCAACCGGCTGGGGGCGCAGCAGATGGTCAACAAGGAAAAGATGGGCCGCGCGCTCGACAATCTCGCCAAGCGGATCGGTTTCCGCACCGCACCGGGGTTCAATGAGCGGGTGATCTTCCGCGAACTCTTTCCGCGCGGGCTGACCCTGCTCGACCTCAAGGATATCGGGGTGAAGCAGCTCAACATCTCCAACGTCGCGGCCCGGCAGGAGTTGCGCGACCTGATCAAGGCGCTGAAGCTGCCCGGCGTCGAGGTGGATTTCTGAACTGCGCGCCCGGCGGGTGATCGCCGTAGCGGCATGAACGAGGCCGAAAAACTTCCACCCGGCCTTCGCTGCCCCGGGCACGGACCCGCTGCCGCCGCGAAGAAAGTTGTCCTTGAAGCAGGCTTTCGCGTTTTGTCGGGTTATCTCTTTCGGCAAGCGCGAAAAGGACGCGGCAATGGAGACCTTTCATTACCTGATAGGAGAGCAGACCCCTCACATTGCCTGGTGGCAGATGAGCCTCCGTGCGGCGATCATCTTTTTCTATGCCGTGCTGCTCTACCGGATGGCCCCCCGAAGATCGTTTTCGAACCTGTCGGCGCTGGACATCGTCATCACCGTTGTCCTGGGGTCGAGCCTGAGCCGGGCCCTGACCGGCAACGCGCCACTTCTGCCGACCCTGATCGCCACGGCGCTGGTGGTCGCGCTCTACACCGGCATGACCGCACTCGCCCCGCGTTCGAAGCTGGTGTCGCGGATGGCCAAGGGGCGGCCGATACGGCTGGTGAAGGATGGCAAGGCCGATTGGCGGGCGATCCGTGCTGCGCAACTGGGAGAGCACGACATCACCGAACAGCTTCGGCTCAACGGGGTTCGCGACATCTCGGAGGTCGAAGAAGCCTATCTCGAGCGCAACGGTGATATCAGCGTCATCGCCAAGGGCGACCGCTAGGGCCGGCGGACGGGCCGAGAGCTTCGCCCGGGCGTGGCGACCGGCACCGATTAGCGCGGCAGCATGCGTCGCAGCTCACCAGAACCGCTTCCGCGCATCGGTGATCGTCTCGCACCCATCCTCGGTCACCACGACCGTTTCCTCGAAATCGCCCAGATAGCCATCGTCGCTGCGGATCGTGCGTTCGAGGCAAAGCACCATGCCGGGTTCCAGCGGGGTGTCGTCGCCGGGGGAGAGCCAGGGCGCGTCCCAGCCCAGCCCGACGCCGTGGCCGAGGGCCTTGAAGACCCCGTTGTTGCTGAAGCCCCGCGCCTGCTGACAGGACAGGCCGGCCGCGGCCACATCGGCGGCGGTGGCGCCGGGGCGGACCGCCGCGATCCCGGCCTCGATCACCTCGATCGCCGTTTCGAAAAGCTCGATCTGCCG
>JAUIBJ010000174.1 GCA_030428025.1 Alphaproteobacteria bacterium | reverse complement strand
ACGGTGGCGGGCGGCGCGATGGGCATGGCACTGGCCTGCGACCTGCGCGTTGCGGTGCCGCATGCCAAGGCGTTCTATCCGGTGATGACCCTGGGCTTCCTGCCGCAACCCTCCGATCCCGGGCGGCTGGTCGATCTGGTGGGGCCCGCACGGGCCAAGATGATCCTGATGGCGGGCCAGAAGGTGGATGCCGAAACCGCGCTTGCCTGGGGCCTCTTCGACCGCATCGTCTCCCCCGAGACGCTGATGGAGACGGCACGGGGGCTGGCTGCCGATACCGTGGCCGCCGAACCGGTCCATGCTGCGACGATCAAGGGGATGTGCCGGCGGTAGGGCTGCCTCGCCGGCGGCCACAGCCGCAAGCGAAGCGTAGGGTGCGCTTCAGCGCACCATTGCGACGTTCGCCGGAGACGCCATGTATGGCACCTGTCCGGCACTTGTGGCACGCGGGCGGCGCGGACTGACGGGGCACGGGTCGTTTGAGCCGGGCGACCTGCGCGAAATGGCGGCCAAAGGCCACCGTGCATCGCCAAGCCGACACCCAGCCCTTCGACGCGGGACTCCGCCCCCGGCTGGCGTCGAGCCGGCAATTCTTCCCGCGCGTAGGAAGGAGACCTGTGAAGGTGCGCTGAAGCGCACCCTACTGCTCACAATTTCCGCAGATAGCTTTCCGAGGCATAGCCCGTCATGCGCGGATCGCGGTCCACCGCCACCTCGCACCAGCGCGTGCCGCCGATCCGCGAACAGGCGCCCACCCGCATCACCGTGCCGTTGGGCAGGCCCACGATCACGTCATAGCCGGTGCCGGGCCCCGCCCGCAGCTTGAGCATGTCGCCCTCTTCCACGCCGTAGACCTCGGACCGGGTCGTCATTCCGATGGCCGATGGCGGCGACCCGCTGCACGCCGCCACACCGCCCAGTGCCAAAATTCCCAAGATGAGTCCACGCATCCTGCCCTCCTGCCCGTTTTCCCCTTATTGGCGCAAACCGGATCGCGGCGAAAGGGAAAGATCGGCCATCGGCAGGGCGGGGCCCGACCCGCCGGTCAACTGCCCCGGTATGTCGAATAACCGAAGGGCGAGATCAGCAGCGGCACGTGATAATGGCTCTCCTCGGCCATCCCGAAGCGGATCGGCACCTCATCCAGAAACCGCGGGCTGTCGGGGGGCGAGAACCGCGCGTCCAGATAGTCGCCGGCATGAAAGACCAGTTCATAGATCCCGGTCTCGAACTCCTCCTCCGGCAGGATCGGGCTGTCGGTGCGCCCGTCGGCATTGGTCTGCACGGCCCGGATCAGGCTGCGGCTCTCGCCCTCGATCCGGTAAAGCTCCACCGTCAGGCCCGCGGCGGGCCGCCCGTGGGCCGTGTCCAGCACATGTGTCGTCAGATATCCGGCCATGCTCTCCCCTTTCCACTGCCACTGTGACCGCCCTCATCCGGGCGGTCACGCAGGAAATTCCTGTAATTCCTTCCGGATTTATCAGAATATCCTCTGGCGCACAGTGCTCTAGACTGACCCCGACCAAATCCGGAGATGTCCCATGCCCCCCCGCTACCCCCGCGACATGCGCGGCCACGGCCCTACCCCGCCCGATCCGGCCTGGCCCCGGGGCGCGAAGCTAGCCGTGCAGTTCGTGATCAATTACGAGGAAGGCGGCGAGAACTGCCTGCTGCACGGCGATGCCGCGTCAGAGGCGTTCCTGTCGGAAATTCCCGGCGCCCAGCCCTGGCCGGGGCAGCGCCACTGGAACATGGAATCGGTCTATGAATACGGCGCGCGGGCCGGGTTCTGGCGGCTGCACCGGCTCTTCACCGCCTACCGCATGCCCGTCACCGTCTACGGCGTGGCGATGGCCCTGGCGCGCAGCCCGGAACAGCTGCGCGCCATGCAGGCGGCGGAGTGGGAGATCGCCAGCCACGGGCTGAAGTGGATCGATTACAAGGACCACGACCCCGAAGACGAGCGCGCCGACATGGCCGAGGCCATCCGCCTGCACACGGAAGTGACAGGGGAACGCCCGCGCGGCTGGTATACCGGGCGCTGCTCTGTCGATACGGTGCGTCTCGCGGCCGAGGAGGGCGGGTTCGACTACATCGCCGACGCCTATGCCGACGACCTGCCCTACTGGGTCCGCATCTCGGGGCGCGACCAGCTCATCGTGCCTTACACGCTTGACTGCAACGACATGCGCTTCGCCACGCCGCAGGGGTTCAATTCGGGCGATCAGTTCCTCGCCTATCTGCGCGACAGTTTCGACGCACTTTATGCCGAGGGCGCGGCCGGCGCGCCGAAGATGCTCTCCATCGGCCTGCATTGCCGCTTGATCGGCCGGCCCGGGCGGGTGATGGCCCTGCAACGCTTTCTCGATCATGTGGCGGCGCATGACGACGTGTGGGTCGCCCGGCGCATCGACATCGCCCGTCACTGGGCGGCGACGCATCCACCGGTGGCCGTCGAGCGGCCCTCGGAGTTGAACCGCGACACCTTCGTCGCCCGTTTCGGCGGCATCTTCGAACATTCTCCTTGGGTGGCAGAAGCCGCCTGGGCGCTAGAGCTCGGTCCAGCGCATGACAGCGCGACAGGCCTCCACAATGCGCTGGCAAGGGCCTTCCGCTCGGCCCCGCGGGAAAAGCGGCTGGAGGTGCTCAGGGCGCATCCCGATCTCGCCGGCAAGCTCGCCGCCGCCGGCCGGCTGACGGACGCCTCGACCGCCGAACAGGCCTCTGCCGGGCTCGACCTGCTGACCGACACGGAACGCGCAACCTTCGCCCGCCTCAACGACGCCTATGTCGCCAAGCACGGCCACCCCTTCATCATCGCCGTGCGCGACCACGACAAGGCGGGCATCCTCGCCGCCTTCGAGGCGCGGCTCGCCAATGACAGCGAGACCGAGTTCGCCACCGCCTGCGCCCAGGTCGAACGCATCGCCGAACTGCGCCTTCGCGAGTTGATGCCTTGACGGAGATCACCGCGCGCCCGCTGACCGCCGGGGCCTTCGCCCCCTTCGGCACCGTCATCGCACGGCGCCCCGAGCCGGACATGCTCATCAACCAGGGGCTCTGCGGCCGCCACCACGATCTTGCCCGCCCCGATATCGTGAACGGCACCACGGGCATCAGCCTGTTCGACGCGCAGCCCCGCAGCCTGCCTTACCGGCTTGATATGGTCGAACGCCACCCGCTGGGCTCGCAGGCCTTCCTGCCGATGTCGGAAACGTCGTTTCTCGTCATCGTCGCGCCCGACGAGGGCGGCCGCCCCGGCACCCCGCTGGCCTTCCTGACCGCGCCGGGTGAGGGCATCCAGATCGCCCGCAACATCTGGCACGGGGTGCTGACCCCGCTCGCCCCGCCCGGACTTTTTGCAGTGATCGACCGGATCGGAGAGGGCCCCAACCTCGAGGAACACTGGTTCGACGCGCCCTACATGATCACCGCCGGTTAGGGGGCGTTGCCCCCTCGGCCTTTGGCGTCACCCCCGGAATACTTCCGGCAAGATGAGGACCGAAAGGCAGACAGGCTTCAACTTGCCGCAAATAACCCAAGGCAGAGCCCGCTACCGCCGCGCAATCAATCGCGCCATGTCCAGCATCCGGCAGGAAAACCCCCATTCGTTGTCATACCAGCCGAAGACGCGCAGAAGCCCGCCCTTCGAGACGGAGGTTTCCGGCCCCACCATCACCACCGATTCCGGCCGGGCGCGCAGATCGGCGCTGACCAGCGGTTTTTCCGTCCAGCCGAACACGGTCGAGCCCCGCGCCGCCGACTGCAGCACCGCATTGACGTCCCCCGCATCCACCCGCGTGCGGGTCTGCACCGTCAGGTCGATGGCCGAGACGCTCGCGGTGGGCACGCGGATCGCGCGGGCCTCGATCCGGCCCTGCATATGCGGCAGCACAAGTCCCGTCTGGTGCTGGGCCGACGTGGTGGTCGGCACCATCGACAGGGCCGCCGCACGGCTGCGTTCGGGCGCGCCACGGGGCTTGTCGACGGTGGGCTGGCTGCCGGTATAGCAATGCACCGTCGTCATCTGTCCGCTTTCCACGCCAAAGGCCTCGTCGAGCACACGCACCAGCGGCGCCAGCGCGTTGGTGGTGCAGGAGGCGTTGGAGATGATCCGCTCGTCCCCCAGGTCCGCCTCGTTGGCGCCGATCACCAGCGTCACGTCGGCCTCGGCCGAGGGGCCGGAGACCAGCACCGCGCCCGCCCCGGCCGCGAGCCCCCGTTCGGCCATCGCCCGCTTGCCGCCCATGCCGGTGCATTCCAGAACCAGATCGACTCCAGAGAGGTCCAGCGCGCTGAGATCGGGCGCGGCATGGAAGGGGATCGTGCGGCCATCGACGACCAGCGTGCCGTCACCGGTCTCCACCTCGCCCGGCCAGCGCCCGAAGACGCTGTCGAACTCGAACAGATAGGCGCAGGTCTCCAAGGGCTCGATGTCGTTGATCAGCACCAGCTCGATATCGGGCGCCTCACGCATCAGGATGCGAAGGAGCGTCCGGCCGATCCGGCCGAACCCGTTGATGGCGATGCGGATGGGGGGCTGGGTCACGACGCGCCTCCTGCGATGGAAAGGTCAACGCTTCTGACTATCCGGCGCGGGCGCGGGATTCGCCACCCGTGAAACGAAATTTGATCAAAAAGCGCCGCGCAATGGCTCACCGGAATTTGCGCGCGGAAATCGCGCTTTGCTTACAACCCCATATGCCGGTTCACGTCCTTGTAGAGCAGATAGCGGAACCGTCCCGGCCCCCCGGCATAACAGGCCTGCGGGCAGAAGGCGCGCAGCCACATGTAATCGCCCGCCTCGACCTCCACCCAGTCGCGGTTGAGCCGATAGGCGGCCTTGCCCTCCAGCACGTAAAGCCCGTGCTCCATCACGTGGGTTTCCAGAAACGGGATCACGCCGCCCGGCTCGAACGTCACGATGGTCACATGCATGTCGTGGCGCAGATCGTCCGGATCGACGAAGCGGGTGGTGGACCAGCGGCCTTCCGTGCCGGGCATCGGCACCGGGGCGATGTCTCGCTCGTTCAGCACCAGCGGTTCCGGCCAACCCAGCCCTTCCACCGGCTCATAGGCCTTGCGGATCCAGTGGAAGACCGCCCGTCCATCCCCCTCGTTGCGCAGGCGCCAGTCGCAGGCGGCGGGCAGATAGGCATAGCCGCCCTCGCCCAGCCGATGCGCCTGACCGTCCACGCTCAGCGCGATCTCACCCGCTGTGGTGAATAGCACGCCTTCGGCCTCCTCATCGGGCTCGGGCCGGGTGCTGCCGCCGCCCGGCGCCACCTCCATGATGTAGTGCGAAAAGGTCTCGGCAAAGCCGGAGAGCGGCCTTGCCAGCACCCAGAGGCGGGTCTCTTCCCAATGCGGCAGGCGCGACGCGGTGATGTCGCGCATCGTGCCGCGGGGGATCACCGCGTAAGCCTCGGTAAAGACCGCACGGTCGGTCAGAAGCTGGGTCTGCGGCGGCAGGCCGCCTTCGGGGCTGTAATAGGAGTTGTCGGGCATCGGCACTTCCGGCGGTGGGCTTGCCTGTCCACCAAACCGGGCCAGGGACGACTTGGCAATCGGCAATGCCATGCGGCGGGGCTGAAGCAGTGATCGGGTTTTCCTGATAATCAGCCCCGCGCCGCCGCCTCCAGCGCCGGATAGCGCAGACCCAGGGTGATGCCGCGGGCGACGAAGCTGATCAGCAGCGCGACCCAAAGCCCGTGATTGCCCATGCCCGGCATCAGAAGCAGCACCGCCGCCGCGTAGATCGCAAGGCTCACGGCCATCATGTTGCGCATGTCCTGCGTGCGCGTGGCCCCGATGAAGATACCGTCGAGCATCCAGGCCGCCAGCCCCGCCACCGGCGCCAGCACCATAAAGGGCAGATAGGCGCGCGCGGCCTCCTGCACCTCAGGCGCCTTGGCCATGATGTCGATGATCAACCCGCCGCCGAGGGCGAAGGCCGTCGCGAGCACGACGATCACCACCGCGCCCCAGAGACTGGCCAGCAGCGCGCCGCGCCGCAGGCGATCCACATCCCGCCGGCCCACCGCCTGCCCCACCATCGCCTCGGCCGCGAAGGCAAAGCCGTCGAGCGCGTTCGAGGTGATGTGCAGGAATTGCAGCAGAACCTGATTGGCCGCCAACGTCACGTCGCCGAAATCGCTGCCCAGAAACAGGAAGGAGACGAAAATTGCCTCGATCATCAGCGAGCGCAGCAGGATGTCGCGGTTGACGCTGGCCATGCGGCGCAGGCGCGCGGGGTCGAAGACCCGCGGCCAGTCGCGCCAGGCCGGCACGCGGAAAGCCGCGCGGCAGAACCACAGCCCCAGGGCCAGCCCTGACCATTCGGCGATGAAGGTGGCCCAGGCCACCCCGGTCACGCCCCAGTCGAGCCCCAGCACGAACCACAGGTCGAGCGCCACGTTGAGCCCGTTCATCGCCGCCTGGATGGCCAGCACCCCGGCGGTGCGTTCCTGTGCGATCAGCCAGCCGGTGACCCCGTAAAGCGCGATCAGGGCCGGCGCGCTCCACACACGAATGCCCATGTAGTCGCGCGCCAGTGCCTCGACCTCGGCACTGGCGGGCGAGATGCGGAAGGCCAGATCGAAAAGCGGGGCCTGCACCAGGATCAGGGCCACCCCACCGGCCAGCCCGATCATCAGTGCCCGGGTCAGAAGCGCGGCCACCTCGCCCGTCTGCCCCGCACCAAGGGCCTGGCTGGTCAGTCCGGTTGTGCCCATCCGCAGAAAGCCGAAGACCCAGTAGATCGCCGTGAGGATGATGGCCCCGATACCCACCGCGCCGATCGGCGCCGCCTCCCCAAGCTGTCCCACCACGCCGGTATCGACCACGCCCAGAATCGGCACGGTGGCGTTCGAGATGACGATCGGCAGGGCGATCTTTAGCACGCGCCGGTGCGTGATCGCCCTTGGCGTTTCACTCATCTCCGCGCGGCATTAGGAAATGGCCCGTCGCCTGCGCGATGGGCCGGGCGCGGTTGTCCTGCCAGGCTTCCACATGGACGGAGGCATAACGCCGGCCCGACCGGTTGACTTGCGCCCG
>JAUIBJ010000173.1 GCA_030428025.1 Alphaproteobacteria bacterium | reverse complement strand
ACAGCAGCCGGAAAACAACGTCTACCGCATCCTTCTGGAAATGCTGGCGGTGACGCTGTCCAAAAAGGCCCGCGCCCGGGCCGTGCAACTGCCTGCCTGGAACGAGGCGCTGGGCCTGCCGCGCCCGTGGGATCAGCAATGGTCGATGCGGATGCAGCAGATCCTGGCCTACGAGACCGATCTTCTGGAATTCGACGACCTCTTCGACGGCAACCCGGCGGTCGATGCCAAGGTGGAAGAGCTGAAGGAGGGCGCCCGCCACGAACTGGCCAATCTGGACAGCATGGGCGGAGCGATCGACGCCATCGAGTACATGAAGGCGCGGCTGGTGGACAGCAACGCCGAGCGCCTGAACCGGATCGAGGCGGGCGAGACGGTCGTCGTCGGTGTGAACAAGTGGACCGAGGCCGAACCCTCGCCGTTGCAATCGGCAGACGGGGGCATTCTGGTGGTCGATCCGGGCGTCGAGGCCGATCAGATCGCGCGCCTGAACGAATGGCGCGCCGGGCGTGACGAGGATGCGGTCAAGCAGGCGCTGTCGGCCCTGCGCGAGGCCGCGGCGATGAACCAGAACATCATGCCCGCCTCGATCAACGCGGCTAGGGCCGGCGTCACCACCGGAGAATGGGCGCAGGAGATGCGGGCGGTGCATGGCGAGTTTCGGGGGCCCACCGGCGTCTCGGCCAACCCGTCCAACAAGACCGAGGGGCTGGATGATCTGCGCGATGCGGTTGACGCGGTGTCGGATAGGCTTGGACGGCGGCTCAGCTTCCTCGTCGGCAAGCCGGGGCTCGACGGCCATTCCAACGGCGCCGAGCAGATCGCCTTCCGTGCCCGCGACTGCGGCATGGACATCGCCTATGAGGGCATCCGCCTGACGCCCGAGGAAATTGTTGCCGCCGCACAGGAGAAGGGCGCCCATGTGGTGGGCCTGTCGATCCTGTCCGGTTCTCATGTGCCGCTGGTCGAAGACGTGATGGCCAGGATGAAGGCTGCCGGCCTATCGGATACGCCGGTGATCGTGGGCGGGATCATCCCGGAAGAGGATGCAGGGCGATTGAAGGAAATGGGGGTAGCGCGAATCTATACGCCCAAGGATTTCGAGTTGAACACGATCATGAGGGACATCGTCACTCTGGCCGATCCGAAGGCCGTGGCGGCGGAGTGATCCCCGCCGCCGGCTGTGCCGCCTAGTCCTCGGCCGGCTTTTCTTCCTGGGCCGGGTCTTCCTGTGTGGCCCCTTCGGGCGCGGGCTGCTGCATGGGCTGACGGCCCTTCTGCTTCTTGCGCAGTTCCGCGAACCGGGTCGTGATCCGCTGGGTCAACTCTTCGCTGCCCTGTGCGGCCTGACCGATGGCCAGATATTCGGCAGGCGAGATGCCGGTCACCTTGTCGACGGCGGCCATCGCTGCGGCATCCGCCTCCTCGACCAGCGCGTTGCGCGCCTCCTCGGTCTCGGCGGCCTCGATCTGGGGCATGTATTCTCGGCGGACGCGTTCGATGGCGATCATCGCGTTGACGAAACTGACCACCTGGCCGGCGGAGACGTCTTCTGGCGCGACCGCCGGCACCTCGGTGGCGTCCTGGGCGAGCACGGGCGGGGCAAAGGCGACGCTGGTCGCGGTCAGCATCAGGATTGCGAGCGTTCTGGGTATCATCTGGGCTCCCTTTTATGGGCGTTTCGCGTGAGCGTGCTGGTGACATGGCCTCTTTCCGACGCGCTTGCAAACCCCTCGGCGGAAAAATGCCCCTCGCCGGGTCTATTATGCCCCCTGCCAGGTCTATCCGACCCAGCCAAACTGGGATAAAACGCTGGTAACAAAAAAAGAGGGACCTCCGCCATGTCAACCGCTGTCACCATCCGCCCGATTGTTCCCGGCGACCGGCCGGCATGGGCCGAGCTGTGGAAAGCCTATCTGGAGTTCTACAAGACTTCCGTGTCGGATGAGGTCTATGACACAACCTTCCGGCGCCTCTGTTCCGAGCAGCATCCCGACCAGAAAGGACTTCTGGCGCTGGTCGATGACCGCCCAGTGGGCTTGGTCCATTACATCTTCCACCCGCATAACTGGCGGGTCGAGAAGGTCTGCTATCTGCAGGATCTCTATGCCGACCCGTCCGTGCGCGGCACTGGCGTGGGCCGCAAGCTGATCGAGGCGGTCTATGACGTGGCCGACAAGGCGGGTTGTCCGTCCGTCTACTGGATGACGCAGGATTTCAACGCCGAGGCCCGCAGACTTTATGACCGGATCGGCGTGCTGACGCCCTTCATCAAATACGACCGTCCGAAACCGGCGAAATGAGTATCCACATCGGGGCAGAGGCCGGCGAGATTGCCGAAACCGTGTTGATGCCGGGCGATCCTTTGCGGGCGAAATGGGCAGCCGAGACCTTCCTGTCGGACGTGGTGCAGGTGAACGACACGCGCGGCATGCTGGGTTTTACCGGCCGCTGGCGCGGGCAGGCGGTGACGGTGCAGGGCTCGGGCATGGGCATGCCGAGCCTGTCGATCTATGCCAACGAACTGATCCGCGACTTCGGCGCAAAGACCCTGATCCGCATCGGCTCCTGCGGGTCGATGCAGGCGCATGTGGCGCTCCGCGATCTGGTCGTCGCCATGACTGCCAGCAGCGTCTCGACACCCTCCACCACGATGATGCGAGAGGTGAATTTTGCGCCCTGTGCCGATTTTGGCCTCTTGCGCGCCGCCGTGGATGCCGCCGAAAGGCGCAACCTAAGCCCGCATGTGGGCGCGATCTATTCCTCCGATACCTTCTATGACGAACGTCCCGACCTGACCGAACAGATGACGCGCCACGGCATCCTGGCGGTCGAGATGGAGACGGCCGAGCTATATGCCGTGGCCGCCCGGCATGGCGTGCGGGCGCTGACGGTGCTGACCGTCTCGGATCATCTGCAGACCGGCGAGGCGCTGCCTTCAGACGCCCGCGAGCGGAGTTTCTCGGACATGGTCGAGATCGCCCTCGCGGCGGCCTTTCCCGAGTGAGGCGGGCCGCCTTGCAGGGCCCGTGCCCTTGCGCTTATCTGCACGCCGAGTCGTGAAGAGGAACGCCCCGTGACCCAGCCGCTTCGCATCGTTGTCATCGGCGCCGGTATCTGCGGGCTGAGCGCTGCGATCTGGCTGCGCCGGGCCGGGCACGAGGTCACGCTGATCGACCGCGACCACCCCGGCGCCGGCGCCTCCTATGGAAATGCCGGGCTTCTGGCGCAATGGGCGGTGGTGCCGGTGAACACGCCCGACCTGCCGAAGACGGCGCTCAAGTATCTCACAAATCCGAACGCGCCCTTCTGGCTATCATGGCGCGACCTGCCGGCCCTTGCGCCCTGGCTTCTGCGGTTCTTCGGCAACGCCACCCCGGCGCGGGTCGATCACATGATCGAGAACATCGCTCATCTGGTCACCGACAGCGTCGCCCAGCATCGGGCGCTGACACGAGGGACCCGGGCCGAAAAATGGGTGACGGCAAGCGATTTCGGCTATGCCTACGGCTCTCGCGCGGGTTTCGAGGCGGACCGGATGAGCTGGGACTACAAGCGCCGCATGGGCTTCGAGCCCGAACTGATCGAGGGCCCGGCGGTACAGGAGCACGACCCGGCGCTGAGCGCCGAGATCGGGTGTATCGCGCTTCTGAAGGATCACGGCCATATTCTGAACCCCGGCGCCTATATGGAGGATCTCGCCCGCGTGCTGGAGGACGAGGGCGGCCGCTATCTTCGGGCAGAGGCGCGCGATGTCGTGCTGGAGGGCGGCCGGGTGACGGCTGTTGCCACGGGGGGTGGCCCATTGCCCTGCGACCGGGCAGTGCTGGCCGCCGGCGTATGGTCGGAACCGCTGATGCGCAAACTCGGGCTGAAGGTGCCGCTCATCGCCGAGCGTGGCTATCACCTGCATTTCCGCGAGCCCTCGCAGATGCCGCGCCACCCGTTCATGATCGCGGCCGGCAAATTCGTCGCCAATCCCATGGCTTCGGGCCTACGCTGTGCCGGTACGGTCGAGCTTTCCTCGATCGACCGGCCGGCGTCGCGCAAACCGCTGAAGCTGATCGAGGGGCATGTGCGGCGCATCTTTCCGACCCTCACCCACGCGGGCGTCGAGGAATGGATGGGCTGCCGCCCCTCGACCCCCGACAGCCTGCCGCTCATTGGCGAGATCGGCACGACCGGCGTGCACGCGGCCTTTGGGCATCAGCATGTGGGGCTGACGGCGGGCCCCAAGACGGGCCGGATCGTGGCCGCGCTCATCGATCGGCAGCCGCCCAACATGGATCTGGCCGCCTACGACGCCAACCGATTTTCCTGAGGCCGTTTGGGCCATATGTCACAGGCGCGACATATGGCAATGATCCTATATTATGTGCGCAGGCCGCCGGGTGTCGCGCCCGTGCGGCCGGTTTGACAGAAACGACTGGAACGCCCGATGCCCGCCGACCCCGTGCCGCTTCACCCCCGCAAATCCGAGGAGGAGGATCGCGAGCGTACTGTGCCCAAACCCGCCACGCCGCCGCAGGCGCATGCCCACCGCAATCTCGACCGGGCAATGCGTGCCGCGATGGCCCGGATGACCGGCGGTGCCTCGCCCTATGCCACGGCCAGCACCTGGTCCGACTGGGCGCTGCACCTGGCCCGGGCCCCGGGCCGCCAGCTGGAACTGATGGAGCGTGGCGCGCAGAACGCGACGCGTCTGTGGTCCTATGCCTTCGAGACGCTCAAGCCGGGGGTGGAGGCGCCCGAGGCGCCGTTCCAGCCCGGCGAGCAAGACCACCGGTTCAGCCATCCCGGCTGGGCTGATCTGCCCTTCAACCTTTGGCAGCAGGGATTTCTGGCCACACGCGACTGGTGGGACTACGCCGCCACCGGCGTGTCCGGCGTGCAGCCGAAGAATGCCGCGCGGGCGAAGCTGATGCTGAGACAAATGCTCGACAGCGTGTCGCCCTCGAACTTTCCGCTGACCAATCCCGAGGTGGTCGCTGCCACGCGGGAGAGCCACGGCGCCAACCTCCTGCGCGGGGCGCAGTATTTTGCCCAGGACCTGCTGGAACACGCCGACAGCCTGCCGCCCGTGCCGCATAACGGGTTCGAGGTGGGCCGCAACCTCGCTTGCACGCCGGGCGAGGTGGTCTTCCGCAACGAGATTTTCGAGCTGATCCAGTACGCGCCGCAGACAGACCAGGTCCGGCCCGAGCCGGTGCTGATCGTGCCGGCCTGGATCATGAAATACTACATTCTCGATCTCAGCCCCCACAATTCGCTGATCAACTGGCTGGTGGGGCAGGGCCATACGGTCTTTGCCATCTCCTGGTGCAACCCCACCGCCGATCAGGCCGACCTGTCGCTGGAGGATTACCGGGAAATGGGTGTCATGGCGGCGCTCGACGCGGTGGGCGCGATCATGCCGGAACGGAAGATCCACGCCTGCGGCTATTGCCTCGGCGGGACGATCCTGTCGATCGCGGCGGCGACCATGGCGCGGGACGGCGATGACCGTCTGGCCTCGATGACCCTGCTGGCTGCCCAGACCGATTTCGTCGAGGCGGGAGAGCTTCTGCTCTTTCTCGACGAAAGCCAGGTGGCGTTTCTCGAAGACATGATGTGGGATCAGGGCTTTCTCGATCGCGACCAGATGGCCAGCGCCTTCCGCGTGCTGCGTGCCGAGGATCTGATCTGGACCCGTGCGGTGCGCCGATACCTTCTGGGGCTGGAAGAGAAACAGACCGACATGGGCACCTGGAACGCCGATTCCACGCGCATGCCTGCACGGATGCATGCGGAATACCTGCGCGGACTGTTTCTGGAAAACCGGCTGACGGGCGGGCGGTTCGCGGTGAACGGCCGGGTCATCGCGTTGAAGGACATCACGGTGCCGCTTTTCGTTGTGGGCACCGAGAAAGATCATATCGCCCCGTGGCGGTCAGTCTACAAGACCAAGCTCTTTACCGATTGCGACATGTACTTCCTGCTGACCAGCAGTGGCCATAATGGCGGTATCGTTTCGGAGCCGGGCCACCCGCATCGCCACTACCGCGTCGGACACCGTCCTGCCGGGGCGCTCTATGTCGACCCCGACACATGGCTTTCCGAACATGCGCCGCAGGAGGGATCATGGTGGCCGGTTTGGGGTGACTGGCTGAAGGAACGCTCGGGCGCCCCCGTGGCCCAGCCGCAGATAGGGGCGCGAATGCGGGGTCTTCCCCCGCTTTGCCCCGCGCCCGGCACCTACGTGCTTCAGAAGTAAACCGTCAGCGGCCCGCCATCAGTCGCACCATCGTCACCTGCGAGACATAGCCGGTGACCGGCAGGTCGCGGGCGCGCTGGAACTGGCGGATCGCGCGGCGGGTCTGGCGCGTGAAGTTGCCGTCCGCCGGCCCCGGATCCGCCCCGAGCTGCGCCAGACGCTGTTCGATGATGATCCGGGCCACGAGGGTCGATGTGAACTGGCGCTCCTGCTGGCGGGCCTCTGCGATGGCGCCGGCATTGCGGTCGGCCTCGGTCAACTCGTCCAGCCGCGCCCGCGCCGCGCTCGCGAAGGTTCCGTCGGGATAGGTGTTGAGAAAGGCGCGGTAGCTGTCGATCGTGTCGGAATTGCGCGCGGCATCCCAGGCGTCGCGCTCTTCCCGGGCGGCCTCGGCGCGCTTGGCTTCCTCGATCTCGTCCAGCCGCTCCTGCGCGACATCGGCAAACAGCCCGTCGGGGTAGCGGTCCAGATAGGCGCGTAGCCCGGCCTCGTCCTCGCCCCGGCCCAGTTCCTGCCAATAGGCGCGGTCCTGGCTTTCCAGCCGGGCGCGGCGGCGGCGGGCCTCCTCTTCCTGCCGCTCGGCCTCGGCCCGGGCCTGATCGCGCAGGCGCAGCACTTGATTGCCGGTAAGATAGCCGGTCTTGCCGAAGCCGTTGGCGTCTTGCCAGGCACCGATGGCCGAGCGGCTGCCGGGGCCGAAAATGCCGTCGATACCGCGCGGGTCGTAACCCAGAAGCGACAGGTTGCGCTGGATCTCGCGCCGGTCGTCGCGCGACAGGTCCAGCCCCTCCTCGGTCGACTGC
>JAUIBJ010000172.1 GCA_030428025.1 Alphaproteobacteria bacterium | reverse complement strand
CGTCGGATTGCGCGGCCAGCGCCTCGGCCCAGTAGCGGGCGAACCAGTAATGGCTGTCGCGGTTGTCGGGCTCGCCGGCCTTGCGGCTGGGAGAGCGACCATTGTCCAGAACGCCCTGCGTCGCCGTCTCGACCGCCTCGCCCAGCACGCGGGCGCGAGCGTTGTCGCGTGAGTCGGCCAGGAACTTCAGGCTTTCGCCAAGGGCACAGAACTCGCCAAGGCTATCCCATCGCAGGTGATTTTCGGCCTGAAGCTGCTGCACATGCTTGGGCGCGGAACCGCCCGCGCCGGTCTCGAAGAGGCCGCCGCCATTCATCAGCTTCACGATCGACAGCATCTTGGCAGACGTGGCCAGTTCCAGGATCGGGAAGAGGTCGGTCAGGTAGTCGCGCAGCACGTTGCCGGTGATGGCGATGGTATTCTCTCCCCGGGTGATGGTCTCGAGGCTGGCGCGGGTCGCCTCGCGCGGTGCCATGATCTCGAAGCGGTCGGACACGCCTTTCGCCTCGAGGATGGGCTTGACGAAGGAGATCAACTCGGCGTCATGGGCGCGGCTCTCGTCCAGCCAGAAGATGGCGCGGTAACCGGTGGCCTTCTGCCGCTCGATGGCAAGGTTCACCCAATCCTCGATCGGCGCCTTGCGGGCCGAGGCCGAGCGCCAGATGTCTCCCGCCTCCACCTTGTGCCGGTGCAGCACGGTGCCGTCGTCCAGCACCATCTTCACCGTCCCGTCCTCGGGGATCTCGAAGGTGGTGGGGTGGCTGCCGTATTCCTCGGCCTTCTGCGCCATCAGCCCGATGTTCTGCACCGTGCCCGCGGTGGCCGGATCAAGCTTGCCGTTCTCTTTGAAAAACCTGATCGCCTCGTCGTAGACCGGCGCGTAGGAGCTGTCGGGAATCACGCAGACCGCATCATGTTCCTTCCCGTCCGGGCCCCAGCCCTTTCCGCCCGCGCGAATGAGCGCCGGCATCGAGGCGTCGATGATCACGTCCGATGGCACGTGCAGGTTGGTGATGCCCCGGTCGCTGTCGACCATGTACATCGGCGGGCGTGTGGCGCGCACCTCCTCGATGGCTTTAAGGATCTCGGGGCGGTCCTTGACCCGCTCCAAGAGGTCGCCCAGCCCCGAATTTGGGTTCACGCCCAACTCCTTCATCTCGGCTCCGTATTTCTCGAAGACCGGCTTCAGCCATTCCTTCACCGCGTGGCCGAAGATGATCGGGTCGGAGACCTTCATCATCGTGGCCTTCATGTGCAGCGAAAAGAGAACGCCCTCCTGTTTGGTCTTCTCGATCTCCTCGGCCAGGAAGGTGTCGAGCGCGCGGGCCGACATGAAGGTCGCGTCCACCACCGTGCCCTCGGGATAGCTCACGCCCTCCTTCAGCACGGTTTCGCCGCTGCCCGTCTCCAGCACGATCTTCGCGGTTGCGGGCTTGTCGAGCGTGGCGGAGATCTCGTTCGAGTAGAAATCGTCGGCTGACATAGAGGCGACGCGCGTCTTGCTGTCGGCGCTCCAGTCGCCCATGCGGTGGGGGTTGGCTTGAGCGAATTTCTTTACCGCCGCGGCGGCGCGGCGGTCGGAATTGCCCTCGCGCAGGACCGGGTTGACCGCCGAGCCCTTGATCGCGTCATAGCGCGCGCGGGCCTCCCTTTCGGCGTCGGTGGACGGCTCGTATGGGTAGTCGGGCACGGTGTAGCCCTGCTCCTGCAATTCCCTGACCGCGGCCACCAGCTGCGGCACCGAGGCCGAAATGTTGGGCAGCTTGATGACATTTGCCTGTGGCGTCTTGACCAGCTGGCCCAGTTCGGCCAGATCGTCCGGAATCCGCTGATCCTCTCTCAGGTGGTCGGGGAAGGCGGCAAGGATGCGGCCGGCCAGAGAGATGTCCTTGGTGCCCACCGAAATTCCGGCGGCGGCGGCGAATTTCCGAATGATCGGCAGAAGCGAGGCGCTGGCAAGTTCGGGCGCTTCGTCGACCTTGGTATAGACAATATCGGGCTTGGACGTGTCGGCCATCGGTGATCCCTCTCGATCAGGTGGTGAAGGGTCTGCGCCCCTGCCGGGCACAAACGCCGAGTCTGGCCGCGTCATAGCCTATCGCGCGTCGGCTGGAAAGACGGTATGCGACAGTATACAGAAAAATCTTCCCCGGCCGGAGCGGGGTCAGCCCTCGAAATGTTCGATGGCGCTCAGCCGTTTCATCAGCAGGCAGCCGGCCGCCACCGCCACCAGCACGCCCGCGAAGAGCGGCAGCGGCGTGCCGTCGAAGGACAGGCCCACCGGTACGGTCAGCAGCACCGACCCCACCGTCGAGATCCCGGCGATGACGCTGGCGGCCATGCCGGCGATATGGCCAAGGGGTTCCATCGCCAGCGCGTTCAGGTTGCCAAGCGTCAACGCGGCCTGAAAGAACACCGTGGTCTGCCACGCGATATAGACGGCGAAATCCACCCCCGGCGGCAGGCCGATCAGGAACAGGAGCAGGACCGCCGCGCTGATCGCCACCTGCGCCAGCAGCGCGAAGCTGACCAGCCGCCGCATCCCGATCCGCACCACCAGCGAGGCGTTGACGAAGCTGCCGGTGCCGGCGATGAGCGCGATCATGCAGAACCACCAGGGGAAATCGTCCGCCCGGTCGAAGGTCTCGGCGAATATCTGCTGAATCGAGCTGATCGAGGAGAAGAGCGTGGTAAAGCAGAGGATCTGGACGGCGATCGACAGGCGCACGGTGCGGAAGGCCAGCACTTCCTTCACCGCGCCCCAAAGCGCCGCGGGCCGGAAGGGGCGGCGATGCGCCTTGGGCAGAGGCTCGACCAGGCGCAGCGTCATCCACAGGCTGGTGAGCAGCGCAAAGAGGATGAAGGCGCCGAAGATCGCCCGCCAGCCGGCAATGGCGATCACGCCGCTGCCGGCCAGGGGGGCGATGGCCGGAACCAGCGTGAAGACCATCATCACGAAGGAGACGAGCCGTGCCATCTCGCGCCCGGCATAGAGGTCGCGGATGATGGCCAGCGCCACGATCCGCGCCGCCGCTGCCCCCAGCCCCTGAAGAATGCGCGCCGCCACGATGAGGCCCAGCGACGGGGCGATCATCGCCACTAATGCGCCCAGAATGTAGATCGCCGCACCTCCGAGGATCACGGGCTTGCGCCCGAAACTGTCCGACAGCGGCCCGGTGAAAAAGGTGCCCGCACCCAGCCCCAGAAGGAACGAGGCCACCACCAGCTGCGCCCGGTTCACCGCCTCCGGCACAAGTTCCGCGCCGATCCTTGGCAGGGCGGGAAGCATCGCGTCGATGGAAAAGGCGACCGTGGCCACCAGCATCGCCATGAGGGCCACGAATTCCACGCGGCCCATGCCGCCGGGCGTCGGCGAAGAGGGGGGAGAGAGACTCATTCCAGCGCGCTAGATCATTTCGGACCGAACCGCAATCCATCCGCGCCCCGGACGTGGCCGGAACCTTCCGGGCGCGGGAACAGAGGCCCCGGGTCGGGCACGGGGCGCGCTGGGGTCAGACAGGATCCGGACCCGGCCTAGCGGTCGGGCTGGATGTCGAGGTTGGCGGGCTTTTCCTGGCTCTCTTCCGATACCTGCGGGCCGTGGCGCAGTTTGCCGATCAGCCACTCGGTATGTTCCTCGCGCTTGCGGACTGCGTAGGTGCCGAATTGCTGAATCGCGACGGCAAAGACGCCGAGGCCCACGAAGATGAACACGGTGGTGCCGATCTTGCCCAGCACCGTGGCCGGCACGAGGCTGCCATAGCCGACGGTCGAGAGCGTTACGACGGTGAAGAAATAGCTGTCGATCCAGCTCCAGCCCTCGACATGGCGGAAGAATACGGTGCCGCCGACGATGATGCCGGCCAAAGTGGACAGGATGGCGATGACCCGCAGCGCGTTCACGATACCTCCCCGCCCGGGTCGTCGAGCTGTGCGTTGATCTCGTCGATTACCTTTATCCACAGATCCTTCGGCTGGCAGCCGGGCACCGCGTGCTTGCCGGCGACGATGAAGGTTGGAACGCCGGTGATCCCCATTTCACGAAACTGGGCGTCCCTTTTGCGGATATCTTCCGAATCGGCATCGGATTTCAGCAATTTCTGCACAACCGCCGCATCCATACCCACACTGTCGGCGATATCGGCGAGAACGTCATTGTCCCCAATGTCACGGCCCTCCTGGAAATAGGCGCGGAAGAGTGCCATGACGACCGGCATCTGCCGGTCCTCGATGCCGGCCCAGTGGATCAGGCGGTGCGCGTCGAGCGTGTTGGGCGTGCGCTCTATGGCGGCGAAATCCAGTTCGAGTCCCGCTGCCTCGGCGCGCTCCAGTATCGGCCTGTAGGCCTCGACCGCGCCCTCCCGGCCACCGAACTTCGCTTCCAGATAGGTGGCGCGATCCATCCCGTCTGCGGGCATGTCTGGGTTGAGCTGAAAGGGGTGCCATTCCATGGTGAAGGGATGGCGCGGCCGGTCTGCCAGTGCCTGGTCGAGCAGGGTCTTGCCGATATAGCACCACGGGCAGATCGGGTCGGAGATGATGTCAAGCTTGACCATGAAGCGCCTTGTAGATGGGCCGCAATTCGCGGCGCAGGATTTTTCCGTTCGCCCCGGTGGGCAGCATGTCGAGATGGAAGAAGCCGCGCGGGCATTTGTAGCCGGCAAGACGCTCGGCCGCATAGGCCTGCAATTCGCCCGGGTCCAACGCCTCGGGCGCGGTATAGAAGGCCATGATCAGCCGCGCATCGGCCTTGACCTCGATATCGGTCACTGCCGCCTGGGTGATGCCGGGGTGGTGGTTGAGCACCGACTCCACCTCTATCGGCGAGACACGGAATCCGCCGGCATTCATCATGTCGTCGGCACGGCCCAGATAGGTGATGGCCCCATCCTCGGCCATCGACGCGTGATCGCCGGTCAGGAACCAGTCGCCGCGGAACTTGCGCGCCGTGGCTTCCGGTGCGCCGAGATAGCCCAGCATCAGCCCCGGATCGCTGCGGTGGACGGCGATGATGCCTTCCTCGCCCAGAGGCACCGGCCCGTCCTCACCCAGAATCGCCACGCGGCGGCCCGGCTGGGGATAGCCCAGCGTGCCCATCGGCGTGGCATGGCCGGGGGCGGCGGAGATGAAGGTGGAGCATTCCGACATTCCGTAGGCTTCGAACACCTTCGTCCCCGTCGCCGTCTCCCACCGGGCGCGGATGCTGTCTGGCAGCTTCTCGCCCGCTGACAGCCCGTGCCGCAGCCGGGGGAGGTCGAGCGTCGCGTCGTCCTTCAGGAACTTCCGGTAGACGCCCGGCGCGGCGGCGAAGATCGTGGCGTCATGCCGCTTCATCAGAAGCGGCAGCTGCACCGGGTCGATGCCGGGCGCGGGGATCAGCGCGGTGGCGCCCATGGTCCATGGGTCCATCAGCCCGGTGCCCAGCGTATAGGTCCAGTTGAAGGCCCCGGCATGGCACAGCCGGTCGCTTTCCCGCAGCCCGTACCAGCCCGTCATCATCATCTGCCGCGCCCAGATGGCCCGGTGGGCATGCATCACAGCCCGCGGAATCCCAGAGGTGCCGGAGGTGTAGATGATATAGGCCATCCGGTTCGGGTCGCCCATCTCGAACTCGGCCGGCGGCAGGTCGCGCATCGCGTCCAACTCGTCGGGACCGATCACCGGGGTGGGGGTGGCCGGGCAGGTGATCTCGGGGTCGCGCAGGATGACGCCAGGGCTGACGGTGTCGATGATGCCCGCGACCTCCCGCTCGGTCAGCTGCGAGGAGGTCGGCACCGGCACCAGCCCCACGGCGATGGCGCCGAGATAGGCGATGGGAAACTCCACCGTGTTGCCAAGACGCATGAGCACCCGGTCGCCGGGGACGAGTCCCGCCTGCAAAAGCCCGGTTCCCGTGCCCAGAACGGCCGCCTTGAGCCGCCCGAAGCTCCAGCGTTCGGCGCCCGTCAGGCCCAGCACTGCCAGCGCCACCTTGTCGGGCATCTCATCTGCGCGAGAAAGCACATGCGCGGCCAGGTTGAACGGCACGGGGCAGGGCGGAAACGGATCGGACCGGGTTTCAGACAGCATGCCATCGGATTAGGCATCCTTTGGCTCAGTTGCAAGTGGCAGACCCCTTGCGTATAGCAGGACGCATGAAGGAAATGCTGCCCGGAAACCTCATTCGCATCGCCCGCCAGGATGGCGGGGAGGAGCAGGCCGAACCGCTCAATCTGGGCGAGCGGGTGCGCGAACTGCGCAAGGCGCGTGGCTGGACCCTTGAACAGGCAGCCAAGCAGGCGGGGTTGGCGCGCTCGACGCTATCGAAGATCGAGAACGGGCAGATGTCGCCCACATACGAGGCGCTGAAGAAGCTGGCGGTGGGGCTGCAAATATCGGTGCCGCAGCTGTTCACCCCGCCGCAGCGCGACCAGATCAGCGGGCGGATGTCGCTGACCAAGGCGGGCGAGGGCACGCATCACGCCACCACCACCTATGAGCACGAGCTTCTGGGCGAGGCGCTGTCGAAAAAGCGGATGCTGCCCTATCGCGCGCGCATCCGTGCCCGCTCGGTCGACGAGTTTGACGGCTGGGTGCGCCATGACGGCGAGGAGTTCCTCTACGTGCTGACCGGTGTGGTCCGGCTTTACACCGAGTTCTACGAGCCCATAGAGATGCGCCGGGGCGACAGCGCCTATTATGACGCCACGATGGGACATAACGTTGTCTCGGTGAGCGACGAGGATGCGACGATCCTTTGGGTGACGTCGCTGGTGTAGTCACTGGCCTAACGGGCGATGCGCGGCGCCTGCGGCGCTGTTCGATTGGGGGGCGCTCGGGACGGATGTCGCATCGCAAACGCAGTTGCGCCGTCTGTCGAACTGGCGTTCACTGCGAGCATCCACCGAGAGCAGCCCCATGCCGAACCTTCTGATCCTCATCTCCGACGAGCACCGCAAGGATGCGATGGGCTGTGGCGGCCATCCCATCGTGCAGACCCCGCATCTGGACGCGCTCGCCGCGCGCGGGGCGCTCTTCGAGAATGCCTATACCCCCTCGCCCATGTGCGTGCCCACCCGGGCCGCG
>JAUIBJ010000171.1 GCA_030428025.1 Alphaproteobacteria bacterium | reverse complement strand
GACGGTGGAGGAGCACAACATCACCGGCGGCCTCGGCAGCGCCGTGGCCGAGGTGCTCGCGGACCTGCCCCGCCTGCCCTTCCTGAAACACGGCGTGCCCGACTGCTATGTCGAGGTCGGACCGCCCGCCGCGCTTTACGACAAGTACCGGCTCGACACCCCAGGCGTGACAGCTGTCGCGCGGGAGTTTCTCGCGACGCTGGACTGAAGCTATCTCGTTACCATCCAAGAGATAGCTGAGTAATATAGAATTAACTTCAGGCGCTGCAGCTTGCCCCGATTTCCGATCTGCTGCAGCGTGAGCTTCGTTGATCTTGGCGCCTATCCGATCAAAAGCGTTAAAATATTGGCGACTCTGGTGGCAGCGCCAGAGTCCTAAAGTTTTCAGTTGCAGCATGAGATTTCCCTCTCTAGGCTCAAACTAACTAAAAATAATTCAGTAATTTGGGAGCCGACATGTGGAGCAATGCCAAGGACCGCGCCCTGCGTGAGCGTGCGGCGCATGTCATTCCCGGCGGCATGTACGGCCACCAGTCGACCCTTCTCATGCCCGAAGGTTTCCCGCAGTTCTTCACCAAGGCCGAGGGTACGCGGATCTCCGATGCCGACGGCAACACCTATATCGACTTCATGTGCGCTTATGGGCCGAACCTGTTGGGCTACCAGCACCCCGAGATCATGGCAGCGATCAGGCACCAGCAGGCGCAAATCGACACCTCGACGGGCCCCTCGCCACTGATCGTCGATCTCGCCGAGACCATGGTCGGGATGGTCTCGCACGCTGACTGGGCGATGTTCTGCAAGAACGGCTCGGACGCCACGACCATGGCGCTGATGATCACCCGGGCCTATCGCGACAAACGCAAGGTGTTGGTCGCAACCAATGCCTACCACGGCTCTCTCCCCTGGAGCACGCCGCGCCCCGGCGGCGTGGTAGCCGAGGACCGCGCCCATCTCATCTATTTCGACTACAACGACCCGCAGGCGCTGACCGACGCGGTGAAACAGGCGGGCCGCGACCTCGCCGGCATCTTCGCCACGCCCTTCCGGCACGACACCTTCACCGATCAGACCCTGCCCGACGCCGAGTACGCCCGTACCGCCCGGAGATTGGCGGACGAACATGACGCGCTCCTCGTGGTGGACGACGTGCGCGCCGGGTTCCGGGTGGCCCGAGACTGCTCTTGGGAAACCATCGGCGTCCGCCCCGACCTCTCGGCCTGGGGCAAGGTGCTGGGCAACGGCCAGCCGATCTCGGCCCTGCTCGGCGACGACAGGGCTCGCGAGGCGGCGTCCAAGATCTTCGTCACCGGCTCCTACTGGTTCTCCGCCGTGCCGATGGCCGCAGCCCTCGAGACCGCGCGGATCATCCGCGAGACCGGCTATCTCGAACAGATACAGAAGATCGGTACCCTTTTCCGAAATGGTCTCGTGGAGCAGGCAAAGGACTTCGGCTTCGGCCTCCGCCACACCGGCCCCGAAACCCTGCCGATGGTACTCTTCGATGACGACCCCGACTTTCGCCTCGGCTACGCCTTCTGCACCGCCGCGATGAAGCGGGGCGTCTACCTCTCCCCCTACCACAACATGTTCATCAATGCAGCGATGACCGAAGCGGACATCGCCGAAACCCTCGAGGCGACGGGCGCCGCCTTCGAGGAGATCAAGCAGAACCGTGACAGTCTTCAGCCATCGAAGGTTCTGATGGCCCTGATGGAGCCATAAGCGGTCGACAACCATGCGCCGATAGGGAGCAACCTCACAATGACTCACCACCTACCCAGAAAGGGCCTCGCCGCCCTCTTGATCGCCGGGAGCGCGCTGACCGCCCCACAACTTGCGGCGCAGGAAAGCGACACGCTGGTAATTGCGCGCTCAATGGACGTGAACTCGCTCGACCCGAGCCGCGCCTTCTGCGACACCTGCCAGTTCTACCTCACGGCAGTCTATGAGACGCTCGTGACGCTCGCGCCAGACAACCAGTCGTTGGTGCCGAACCTCGCCGAAAGCTGGGAGATTAACGACGATTTCACCGAGTTCACCTTCACCCTGAAGGACGCGACCTTCGCCGACGGCTCGCCGGTCGAGGCGTCGGACGTGATCTGGACCTTCAACCGCCTGAAGAACGTGAAAGGTTCGCCCTCGTTCCTGATGGACGGTCTGGCCGGGGCCGAGGCGGTCGACGCCAAGACGGTGAAATTCACCGTGGACGCGCCGAACTCGGAATTCCTGAACAAGGTCTCGGCGCCCTACACAGGCATCATCAATGCCGAACTGGCCGAGGCCAACGGCGCAATCTCCGACGAAACCGCCGCCGAGGCGGACAAAGCAGAACCTTGGTTTCTCGCGAATTCCGCGGGCTCGGGTCCGTTCAAGCTGGCGACCTACTCGCCCGAAGCGGAACTGCGACTGGCCCGGAACGACGACTACTACGGCCAGGCCCCGGCCTTCTCCGAAGTCGTCGTGACCCAGGTTCAGGACGCCGTCAGCCAGGCGCAGGCGCTTGAGACCGGGCAGGTCGACATTGCCATGCAAATCGACGCAGACACGGCCCAGTCGATCCGATCGCCCGACGTCACCACCGAGGTCATACCCTCCTACAACTTTGTCTATATCGGCTTCATCCCGGGTGCGAAGGGCATGGAAGGCGTGCTGACCCCAGAGGTGCGCGACGCCCTCGCCTCTGCAATCGACTACGACGGGATGCTCGACTTTACCGTCGGCGGCAACGGCGAGAAGCAGGCGGCGCCCATCCCGAACGGCTTTCCGGGCACTGCCGGGCTGACCCCGCGCACGCAGGACGTCGAGAAGGCAAAGAAGGTGCTGGCCGATGCGGGCCTGTCCGACCTTAAGCTGGTCGCAGGCTATCCCAACGACAATATCTACGGCGTCGACTTCAATATCATGATGCAGAAGGTCCAGCAGGACTTTGCCGCCATCGGGGTGGAGCTGGAACTGAAGCCGCTCACCTGGGCTGTCTGGCGTGACGAATTGGGCGCGGGCGAATGGCCGGTGACCGCGATCTACTACGCGCCGGACTACTACGGCTCGGGCCAGTACATCGCCTATTTCGCCATGATCGAAGGACACCCCTGGGTCGGTCGCGCCGGCGTCGGCAAGCCGGAACTGGTGGTGAACCCCGCCGAGGCCGATCTCTACGCCAAGGCTCTTGCCTCCTCGGGCGACGAGGCCGAGGCCACGTATCAGAAACTCGGCGAAGAAATGATGAAGGATGCAATCATTATCCCGCTCGTCTCACCGAACCTCGTGCTGGCCTACCGGAACGACGTTTCCGGGGTAAGATACTCTGCCTGCTGCAACCTGCCGCTGGCCGAAATCACGCGGAACTGAGGACGGATGCTCGCCTACATCGTCAGACGGCTGATCGCTATTCCCTTTCTGCTGTTGGGCGTGGCGAGCGTCTCCTTTGTCCTCGCACAAATGACCAAGGGCGACCCGCTGGCCGCCCTTGTTCCCGAACGGATGATGTCGAACCCCGAGATCGTCGCGGCGGTGAAGGCGCAATGGGGTCTCGATCAGCCCCTGCCGGTCCGCTACGTGACCTATATCGGCAACCTCCTGCACGGCGACCTCGGAACCTCCTTTGCCACCCGTCGCCCGGTCGCCGTCGATATCGCCGAACGCCTGCCGGCAACACTGGAACTGGTGATCGCCGCGATGATCATCGGAACCGCCCTCGGCCTGTCGCTGGGGCTCATTTCGGCGCGGTTCCGGGGCACCGCAACGGATGCTATCTCCCGCATCTTCGCTCTCGTGGGGTCCTCCCTGCCGATCTTCTGGTCGGGGCTCATCCTGCTCTACATCTTCTCGGTGCGGTTCCAGATTGTCCCAGGCACGGGCCGCCTGCCCCCCCGGGTGACGCCGCCACCGAACCACACCGGATTCTATACGATCGACGCGCTCATTGCCGGAGACTTCGCTCTCTTTTGGCAGGCGCTGGCCCACCTCGCGCTTCCCGCCTTCGTCCTCGGCTGGGCCGTCACTGGGATTATCACCCGGATCGTCCGCTCGTCCCTGATCGAGGGGCTGAGCCAGGACTACGCCCGCACCGCCCGAGCCAAGGGCGCACCCGAGCGCACCGTACTGATTGGCCACGCGCTGCCGAATGCAATGATCCCGCTGCTCACGATCCTCGGCTTCACCTTCGCCTACCTGATCACCGGCGCGGTCCTGACCGAGGCGATCTTTGCCTGGCCTGGCATCGGCTCCTACGCGGTTCGCGCCGCCGCGTCGCTCGATTACCCGGCCATCGGGGGGGTCACCATCGTAGGTTCCGTGGCCTTCTTGCTGGCGAACCTGCTGACCGACATCGCCTATGCCTGGGCGAACCCGCGGATCAAGGTGCACTGACATGGCGATGACACCCCCAACCACCGCCGGGTTGCCCCCGCGCCGCCGCTTCGGGGGCAGCCGCGACCTCTGGTACCGGCTGCCAGTCACCGCAAAGATCGGCGCGCTGATGCTGCTCTTCTGGATCGTCACCGTCCTGACCGTCAGCTTCTGGCCGCTCGACGACCCGCTCGCCATGGTCGGCCGCCGGTTGCAGCCACCCTCGGCCGGGCACTGGCTCGGCACCGACGCCCTCGGTCGCGACGTGTTTTCGCGAACGATGCACGGGGCGATCTGGTCAATCCCGATCGCTTTCCTGGTGGTGACCTGCGCGGTCGTGATCGGCTCCACCCTCGGCGCTTTGGCCGGCTTTTTCGGAGGCTGGTCCGACAGCGTCATCATGCGGCTGGTCGACGTCACGGTTTCCTTCCCGCCAATCCTGCTCGCCATGGCAGTGGCCGCGGTTCTCGGGCCGGGGCTGGCCAACGCTTCGGTCGCCATGGTCATCGTCTGGTGGCCGATCTACGCCCGGCTGATGCGCGCGCAGGTGCTTGAAAAGCGCGAGAGCGAACACGTCGAGGCCGCCGTCGCCGGTGGCGCCGGACGGTTCCGTGTCCTCGGCGTCCACATCCTCCCGCTCTGCTGGGCGCCCACGCTCATCAACGCGACGATGGATTTCGGCCAGGTTGTCCTCCTCGCCGCTTCGCTCAGCTTCATCGGCCTCGGCGCAACACCACCGTCGCCGGAATGGGGATCGATGATCTCCGAGGGCGCTGCCCGCTTTTACTCCTGGTGGATTGCCTTTGGCCCCGGCATGGCAATCCTCTCGGTCGTGCTCGCAACCTCATTCCTCGGTGACGGCCTGCGCGACGTCTTCGACCGGAGGAGCGCATGACCGTGCCCCTCCTCGATATTCGCGACCTGCGCATCTCGTTCCATGGTCCCGGCGGCACATGGGCCGACGCACTCTGCGGCATCGACCTGTCGCTCGAGCCCGGCAAGGTGCTCGGCATCGTGGGCGAGAGCGGATCCGGGAAGTCCATCGCCATGATGGCCTTTCTCCAGCTTCTGCCGCGCAGCGCCCGCGTGCATGGCAGCGCCAGGTTCCGCGGCGAAGAGCTGATTGGCATGCCAGCCTCCCGCATCCGGCAGATCCGGGGCAAGGCGATCGGCTGCATCTTCCAGGACCCGCTGTCGGCCTTCAACCCGGTGAAGACGCTCGGCGACCAGGTGGCCGAGGCGATCCGGCTGCACGACCGCTCGATCTCGAAACGCGCGGCCCTGAAGGAAGCCGAACGCCTCTTCGAACTGGTTGCAATCCCGCAGCCCGCCCGCCGTGTCCGGCAGTACCCGCACGAGTTCTCCGGAGGTATGCGGCAGCGGGCGATGATTGCCATGGCGCTGGCCAACAAGCCCGATCTGCTGATCGCGGACGAACCCACGACGGCGCTCGACGTAACGGTGCAGGCTCAGATCCTCGACCTGCTGAGCGACCTACGGCAAGAGTTCGGAATCGGCATGGTCCTGATCACCCATGACCTCGGCGTCGTTGCCGGGATCGCGGATGAGATCGCGGTCATGTACGGCGGCAGCGTGGTCGAGCGTGGCCCCACCGACCCGATCTTCTACGAAACCTCGCACCCCTACACCGCCGGCCTGATCAGTGCTGTCCCCACGCTCGACGGCACCGGGGCGCTGAAACAGATCGAGGGCACGCCCCCCTCCATCTTCTCCCGGCCCAAGGGTTGCGCCTTCCACCCGCGCTGCGGCCGGGCGGGCGGTCCATGCCGGGTCGAAACACCGCGCCTCGCACCACATGGCGGGACCGCCTGCGCCTGTCATTTTCCGCTGACCCGAACCTCCGAGGCGGTGTGCTCATGACACAGCCCGCACAGATCACCGGGCGCACCCGGGTGATGTTCATCATGGGCGATCCAATCGGCCATATTGTCGGCACCGCCGTACTAAATGCGGCGTGGGAGACGACCGGGCGGGACCTCATCACCGTGCCGCTGCACGTCCGCAGCGCCGACCTGCCGCATATGCTCGAAACGCTCCGCAAGGCGCCGAATGTCGCGGGGACCGGAATCACCATCCCGCACAAGATCGCCGCCGCCGCGCTGGTCGAAAACCTGACCGAAGCGGCGCGCCGCGCGGGCGCTGTCAACTTCATCCGCCGCGAAGAGGATGGCACGCTGATCGGTCACAATGTCGACGGGGCGGGTTTCCTTGCCGGGCTGGCCGCGCACGGCGTCAATCCTGCCGGGCGGCACGCCGCGCTCGCCGGTGCCGGGGGCGTCGCCCGCGCCATCGCCTTTGCGCTTGCCGGGGCCGGCGTGACCAGCCTGACGATCCGCAACCGCGATACAACAAAGGCCAGAGCCCTCGTTGACGACATACGCGCAGGCAACATCGCCAAAACGACTGCGGTTGCGACCTCCTCGGACATCGCACCAGATCTGCTGGTCAATGCCACATCGCTCGGAATGAAAGACACCGATCCCCTGCCCTTCGCCACCCGCGAGATCACACATGCCGCCATCGTGGCGGAAGTGGTGATGACGCCCGCCGAAACACCCTTCATTGCTGCCGCGAAAGCGAGGGGCTGCACAGTGGTTCCCGGCCGCGCCATGATGAGTCCCCAAGCCGCGCTGGTCGCCGCGTTTCTCGACGGGAATCCCGCGTGACCGAAGCCGCCCAAGCCCCCCCCGTCCCCCCG
>JAUIBJ010000170.1 GCA_030428025.1 Alphaproteobacteria bacterium | reverse complement strand
CCGCGCCAACCACTCGGCCACCCACCTGCTGCACGAGGCGCTGCGCAAGGCGTTGGGCGATCACGTGGCACAGCGCGGCAGCCTTAACGCGCCGGACCGGCTGCGTTTCGATTTCAGCCATGCCAAGGGGCTGACGGGTGAGGAACTTGCGCGGGTGGAAAACGAGGTCAACGCCTTCATCCGCCAGAACGCGCCCGTGGAGACCCGGATCATGACGCCGGACGATGCCCGCGACATCGGCGCGCAGGCGCTGTTCGGCGAGAAATACGGCGACGAGGTGCGCGTGGTGTCGATGGGGATGGAGGAAGGCTCGGGCAAGGGGCTCGACGGCCGGACCTATTCGATCGAGCTGTGCGGCGGCACCCATGTTAGGCAAACCGGCGATATCGGCGTTTTCGTCACCGTGGCCGAGGGCGCGTCGAGCGCCGGCGTGCGCCGGATCGAGGCGCTGACCGGGGCCGAGGCGTTCCGGTACCTGTCGGAGCAGGATCACAGGCTTGCGGCCGTGGCGGCCGAGCTGAAGACGCGGCCGGAAGAGGCGGTGGACCGGGTGAAGGCGCTTCTGGACGAGCGCAAGGCGTTGACGGTGGAAGTGGCGCAACTGCGCCGGGAACTGGCCATGTCCGGCGGGGCGTCGAAGGGCGAGGGGCCCGAGGCCCGCGACGTGAGCGGCGTGAAGTTCCTCGCCCAGGTGCTGTCGGGCGTCTCCGGCAAGGACCTGCCGCCGCTCATCGACGAGATGAAGGCGCGGCTGGGTTCGGGCGCGGTGCTGCTCATCGCCGATGCCGGCGGCAAGGCGGCGGTGGCCGCCGGGGTCACGCCGGACTTGACGGATCGGGTTTCCGCGGTTGATCTGGTCAAGGCCGCGGTGCCGGAACTGGGCGGCAAGGGCGGCGGGGGCCGGCCCGACATGGCCCAGGGCGGCGGCAAGGACGTGGCCAACGCCCAGTCCGCCATCGCGGCGGCCGAGCGGGTGCTGGCCGGCTGAGGAGAGAGAGGATGAGCGCCTATCTGATCGCGCGGATCACCGTGACCGATCCGCAGGAATACCAGGCCTATGCCAGCCAGACGGTGGCCCTGGCCGAGAAGGTCGGCGGGCGGTTTCTGGCGAAGGGCGGGGACCAGGACGTGCTGGAGGGCAACTGCCCCGACCGGCATGTGATCATAGAATTCCCCGACCGGCAGACGGCGCTCGACTGGTACAGTTCCGAGGCGTATCGGCGCATCCTGCCGATCGCCCAGTCGAGCAGCGAACGCGACATCGTCGTCGTCGACGGCATCTGAAGGAGACAGGAAAATGCCCGCATTGTGGATCGCTCATGTGACCGTGACCGACGAGGACGCCTATGGCAGATATGCCAAACTGGCCGGACCCGCGGTGGAAAAGCACGGGGGCCGTTTCATCGCCCGCGGGGGCCGGTATGTGCAGCTGGAAGGCACCGACCGACCGCGCAATGTGGTGGCGAAATTCCCCTCGGTCGAGGCAGCCGAAACGTGCTATCGCTCGCCCGAATATCAGGAGGCGCTGAGCCATGCGCGCGGCGCGGCGGAACGCGAACTGCTGATCGTGGAAACCAGCGAATAGGCGAATTCCTACCGACATGCCGGCATCTTTGTGCCGGCAGCGGCCCGCGCCGCCGGGCCCCGGCGCGGGGGCTTTTCCGACCCGCGCCCGGGGCCGGCGCGTGATTCGCCGCTGGGCCGCCGCTTCAAGACAAAACGGCGAAATTGGTTAATTTGTTTCCGTTTAATAAACAGTAGCTGTTTCAATGGCTTAACGGTGCTTTCGCGAATCATGGCGGAATCGCCACAATTTCGCCTTATTTCCCTGAGTCTGGCGGAAATTTCGCCGAACCGATGCAAAATCGGAAATTGCACCTGTGCGAGATTCCGCCGGTGTGCGCTACAAAAGTCGTACTGCTAACCCTTAGGGAGACGATTATGAAAAAGACGATGTTTGCCGCTGCTGCCGCGATGCTTTTTGCCGCGCCCGCCTTTGCATGGGAAGGGCAAAAGGTTGCCTGCTATGACAAGCACTGGGTTCCGGCCACCTATACCACCACCCATCACCTCGAGATGGCGGCCACCTACAAGTGGGAGCATATCGACGGCCAGTATGTGAAAGTCTACTACCCGCCGGTCTACATGGAGAAGACCCATCTCAAGAAGGCCGGCCACTACGTGCTGCGCCAGGCGCCCTGCAACTGAGCATCGGCCCGGAAATCTCACGAAAGGCCCGGTCCCAGGTCCGGGCCTTTTCCAATTCGACGCGAATTCATTTCACATTCTTGGCACCACGCCATCCCATTTTGGCCATTCTGCTCTGGCACGTTCCGGATTGGATAAATCCACGGAGACGAGCAGATGAAACTGAAATCCATCATGATCGGCGCAGGCATCGCCGTTCTGGCCGCCACCGCCGCACAGGCCGGCGAGGGCCAACCCCGGCTTCTGGGCTGCTACGAAAGGGTACTGGTACCCGCGCAGTACAACGTGAAGAAGACCAAGATCAAGGATGCCGAGCGCAAATACGTCAAGCGCAACGGCCGCTGGGAACTGCTGGAATACCCGGCCATCTATGAAGAGCACAAGACGCTCATCAAGGGCGAGTATTACGTGATGCGCGAGATCGCCTGCAACTGAGCGGGCGCGCGCGTCACGACGCCTTCGCCTGCCGCTTGCGTTCATGCGGGTCCAGGAACCGCTTGCGCAGGCGCAGGGCGTTCGGCGTAACCTCGACCAGTTCGTCATCGTCGATATAGGCGATGGCCTCTTCGAGGCTGAACTGCACATGCGGAGTGAGGCGCACGGCCTCGTCCGACCCGCTGGCGCGCACATTGGTCAGCTTCTTGCCCTTGAGCGGGTTGACCTCGAGGTCGTTCTCGCGGCTGTGCTCGCCGATGATCATCCCCTGATAGACCTTCTCCTGTGGGCCGATGAACATCCGGCCGCGCTCTTCGAGGTTCCACAGCGCATAGGCCACCGCCTCGCCCGCCTCCATCGAAATGAGCACGCCCGCGCGCCGGCCGGGAATCGGGCCCTTGTGCGGGGTCCAGCCGTGGAAGACCCGGTTCAGAACGCCGGTGCCGCGGGTGTCGGTCAGAAACTCGCCGTGATAGCCGATCAGCCCGCGCGAGGGCACCAGTGCCACGATCCGGGTCTTGCCGGTGCCGGCGGGCTTCATCTCGGCCAGTTCGCCCTTGCGGGGGCCGGTGACCTTCTCGATCACTGCGCCAGCATAGTCGTCGTCCACGTCAATGGTGACTTCTTCGACCGGCTCCAGCGTCTGCCCGTTATCGCCCTCGCGCATCAGCACCCGGGGGCGCGAGATGGATAGTTCGAATCCCTCGCGTCGCATGTTCTCGATCAGCACGCCCATCTGCAGCTCGCCGCGGCCGGCCACGTCGAAGGCCTCGCCGCCCGGCGTGTCGGTGACGCGGATGGCGACGTTCTGCTCTGCCTCGCGCATCAGCCGCTCGCGGATCACGCGCGACTGGACCTTCTTGCCGTCTCGGCCCGCGAGCGGCGAATCGTTTATCCCGAAGGTCACCGAGATGGTGGGCGGGTCGATGGGCTGGGCCGCGAGCGGTTCCTCGACCGCGAGCGCGCAGATCGTGTCGGCCACGGTGGCCTTGGACATGCCGGCAAGCGTGACGATGTCGCCCGCCTGTGCCTCGGGGATGTCCTGCATGGTCAGGCCGCGGAAGGCCTGAATCCTGGTCACCCGGAACTGTTCGATCTTCTGCCCGATGCGCGACAGCGCCTGCACCGTCTGCCCGACCTTGCAGCGCCCCGATTCCACCCGGCCGGTCAGGATCCGGCCGACGAAGGGGTCGGCGCCCAGCGTTGTGGCCAGCATGCGGAAATCCTCGTCGGCTCTGGCGAGCTGCCTCGGGGCGGGCACGTGGTTGACGATCAGGTCGAAGAGCGCCGAGAGATCCTTGCGCGGCCCGTCCAGTTCGTGATCGGCCCATCCGGAGCGGCCGGAGGCGTACATGTGCGGAAAGTCGAGCTGGTCGTCGCTGGCGTCGAGATTGGCGAAAAGGTCGAAACATTCGTCGAGTGCGCGGTCGGGCTCGGCGTCGGGCTTGTCGACCTTGTTCAGCACGACGATCGGCCGCAAGCCGAGCGCCAGCGCCTTGGAGGTGACGAATTTGGTCTGCGGCATCGGCCCTTCGGCGGCATCGACCAGCAGCACCACGCCATCGACCATGCTGAGGATCCGCTCCACCTCGCCGCCGAAGTCGGCATGGCCGGGCGTGTCGACGATGTTGATCCGCGTGCCTTTCCATTCCACGCTGGTCGGTTTGGCCAGGATGGTGATGCCGCGCTCGCGCTCCAGATCGTTGCTGTCCATGGCACGCTCGGCCACGGCCTGACCGACGCGGAAGGCGCCGGACTGTTTCAGAAGCTCGTCGACGAGCGTGGTCTTGCCATGGTCGACATGGGCGATGATCGCAATGTTGCGCAGGTCCATCGGGGTGTCCTTGGGATGTTTGCGCGGGGCTTAACCGCGCCTCCCCGGAATGGCCAGAGGGAAAGCGCGGGGGGCGGGGAAAAGCGCGGGCAGCCGCAGAAGCGTGGGGCCGAGCGGGCGCAGGGCGCCGCCGCTGCCGAGCTTGAAGCGGGCGAGGCCGGGGGCGGCGTCGGTATCCACGCTGCCCAGATCGAGGCGGGCGTATCCCTTTCGGGCCAGCCACTCCGCAGCTTGCCAGAGCAGCAGGTGATGGGCCGAGGCGCGCCGGCCCTGCGCGCCCGTCCATCCGATGTGATAGGTGGCGCCGGGCGGGTGGAGCAGGAGGAGCAGGAAGGCCGCCACCTCGCCCTTGAAGGTGGCGGTGAAGAGGCGTGTCGTGCCGGGGCCCTCGGAGGCCCAGGCCCGGGTGAAGGCCGGGGGCAGGGCGGCATAGCGACGGGCCCGGCGCTGCGCCAGTTCCAGATCGAGCAGGGGAGCGTCGCGGCCCGGATCGAGCGGCCGGTGGGCGACGAGCATCCCCGCCCCTTCGGCCTTGCGCAGCCGGTTGCGCCATTTGCCGTGCTGCCGGGCGAGGCGTTTGGGCGCGGGCAGCGTCAGGTCGAGCTCGGCGACGCTCTGCGGCGTGAAGAGCGCGGGCAGGCCCGCGCCGGTCAGCACCCGCGCCTCGGCGGCGTTGTCGGGCATCACGGCACAAAGCCCCGGCAGCAGGCGGGGCAGGAGGGCCAGTGCCGCCACGCGCCCTGCCTCGCTGATGCCAGGCGCCCAGACGGGGCCGCGGCCGAGCCAGGTGAGCGCGACCGGGCCGAGCCGCCGGCGCAGGATCTGCAAATGGGCGAGTTCTGTGCCGCCGTCCCATAGCCGGTAAAGCTCGGCCCGTCCGCCCAGGCACCCGACCGCCCGCCCATAGCGGGGGTGCTGCTGCAGGGCGCAGAGCGTCGGGGGCCAAGTCTCGGCATCGGCGGGCAGGAGTTCCATGTGCCGATTAACCTTGTGAAAACCTAATTCGTGGTTAATCGGTGCTCATGAGACGGAAGAAGACATTTGTTTTGGGCCATCACGCCCCCACACCCCGACCAACGCCGCTGGCGGCAGGACTTCTGGCCGCGGCACTCTCGGCGGCGGTTCTGCTGGTGTGGGGTGCCCTGCGTCTGATCGTCGGGACGGGGTAGGTGGCCCGCGTCTGGCTCAGAACGGGATCTCGTCGTCGTAATCGCGCGAGGGGCTTTGCGAGGGTGCCTCCTGCGACGGGCCGCTGTCATAGCCGCCGCCACTGTAGCCGCCGCTGCCATAGCTGCCGCCGGAACTGCCGCCGTCACGCGAATCGAGCAGGGTCAGTTCCCCGCGATAGGGGCGCAGCACGATCTCGGTCGTATAACGGTCCTGACCCGACTGGTCCTGCCATTTGCGGGTTTCCAGTTGACCTTCGATATAGACCTTGGAACCCTTGCGCAGATACTGCTCGGCGATCCGCGCCAGCGGCTCGGAAAAGATCGCCACGCTGTGCCATTCGGTGCGTTCGCGCCGTTCCCCGGTGTTGCGGTCCTTCCAGTTTTCCGAGGTCGCGATCCTCAGGTTGCAGACCTTGCCGCCGTTCTGGAAGGTGCGCACCTCCGGATCGCGGCCGAGATTGCCGATGATGATTACCTTGTTGACTGAGCCGGCCATCGCGCCCTCCCTGCGGATCGTTGGTGTCTCGTGGTTACACCATCCGACAGCCATGAAGGAAAGCTTAAAATGCGCCGAAAATTCCCGGAAAATGCCGGGAATCCGCCGGCCCCCCTGACAAAAGGCCGCGGGAACTGGAAATGCCCGTCAAAATCGGTATAGTGCCGGCCAATCGACATTCTGGGGATGGGGACAGAAATGCGCAGCCTGGCCATGACAGCAGTATGCCTGTCGCTGACGATACCGGCGGCGGCGGAAGCCGATATTTTCTCCAAGAGCAAGAAGAAGGTCTTCGGCACCCAGACGGCGGTGCTCGATACCCGGGCGAAACAGCAGTACAAGGCCTCTGTACGGCTGGAGCCGGTTACGGTGGTCACGCCCACCAAATGGGGATCGGCCAAGGCCTATGACGGGCGCTACAAGGGCCAGTATCTTGAGATGGCCCGCGCGGCGGCGCTTCGCCACGGGGTCCCCACTGATCTGTTCCTGCGGCTGGTGCAGCAGGAATCGGGCTGGAATGCCAAGGCGCTTTCGCACAAAGGGGCGATCGGGCTGGCGCAGCTGATGCCGGACACGGCGGCGCTTCTGGGAGTCGATCCGCACGATCCTCGGCAGAATCTCGATGGCGGCGCGCGCTATCTGGCCGAGCAATACCGCGAATTCCGGTCCTGGCGGCTGGCGCTGGCGGCCTATAATGCCGGGCCAAAGGCGGTCAAGAAATACGGCGGTGTGCCGCCCTACAAGGAAACCACCAATTACGTGAAGGTGATCTGGGGCAGCTGATCGTCGTCCCCGCAGGAACCAAATCCGCGCCCCGGCCGCCAGTGCCGGGGCTTTTTCGTTCCCCGCCTCAGGCCGCGAAGCCGATCCTGTAGAGGTGGATTTCGTGGGCGGGGTGCTTTTCGGCGTTCACCAGCTGCCCGTTATGATGATTGTAGAGCGCGCGCCAGT
>JAUIBJ010000169.1 GCA_030428025.1 Alphaproteobacteria bacterium | reverse complement strand
TCATGCGCTTCTCGGCATTCTCGGCCGCGCTTTCCAGCGATTTCAGCTCGGCCAGCATGTCGTCGGGCTTGATCCGGTCGGGATCGTACTTGACCTGAAAGGACGCGTTCGCCGGGCAGATCTCGGTCACGCCGTCGATCTGGCTATCGCGGACCGCGTTGGTCATCGACATGCTCTTGAAGAAGGCGTCGAGCGACATTTCCTCGTCGACCTCGACGAAAATGTGCTCGTCGCCTCCGAATGAATATCTCGTCTTCATCTCGGTGTGCCTCCTTCCGCCGTCAAGCGGCGTCTAACGTGTTGGTTTCAAGCCAGGATTCCAGATAGGCGGTGTTCGCCTCGCCGGCCTGTATCTCGGGGTCGTCGACCAGCGCACGAAACAGCGGCAGCGTGGTCTTCAGCCCGTCGATGCGGATCTCGTCGAGCGCGGCGCGCAGCCGCTCGATGGCCTCGGCCCTGTCGCGCCCGTGCACGATCAGCTTGCCCAGAAGCGAGTCGTAGAAGGGCGGGATCGCATAGCCCTCGTAGAGCATGGTGTCGAAGCGGGCGCCCTCGGGGATGTGCAGCGCGCCGGTGAGGCCCGGGAAGGGCATGAAGCCATTCGCGGGATCCTCGGCATTCACCCGCACCTCGATGGCGTGGCCGTCGATCCTCAGCGCGTCCTGCGAAAGCCGCATCGGTTCGCCGAAGGCGATGCGGATCATCTCCTGCACCAGATCGACGCCGGTAATCATCTCGGTCACCGGGTGTTCGACCTGGATGCGGGTGTTCATCTCCATGAAATAGAACTCGTCGCGCGCGGGTTCGTAGAGGAATTCCAGCGTGCCCGCCCCACGATAGTTCACCGCCTCGGCCAGCGCCACGGAAGCGGCGCAGACCCGCTCGCGCGAGGCCGCGCTCAGGCACGCGGCGGGCGCTTCTTCCCAGACCTTCTGACGCCGCCGCTGAAGCGAGCATTCCCGTTCGAACAGATGCACGGCGCGGGTGCCGTCGCCCAGGATCTGCACCTCCACATGGCGCGCGTCGGTGACCATCCGCTCGACATACAGCCCGCCATCGCCGAAAGCCGCCGCAGCCTCGGTCTGCGCCTGAGGGATCAGGCGGGCGAGGTCTTCGTCGGTCTCGACGACGCGGATGCCGCGGCCACCGCCACCCGCCGCCGCCTTGATCATCACCGGATAGCCGATCTCGGCCACCACGGCACGGGCGTCGTCGACCGTCTCGATCCGGCCCGTGCTGCCAGGGGCGGTGGGCACGCCCGCCGCGATGGCCGCCTCGCGGGCGGCGACCTTGTCGCCCATCCGCGCGATGGTTTCGGCCCCGGGTCCGACAAAGATCATGCCCGCCTCTTCCACCGCAGCGGCGAAGCGTGCACTTTCCGACAGGAAGCCGTAGCCCGGGTGCACCGCATCCGCGCCGGCGGCCTTTGCCGCCTGCACCACCTTCTCCACATCCAGATAGGATTTGGAGGCCTGGGGCGGGCCGATCTCGACCGCCTCGTCGGCAAGGCGCACGGCAAGCATGTCGCGATCGGCCTCCGAATGGGCCTGGATCACCTTGCAGCCAAGCGCCTTGGCGGCGGAGTTGACCCGCACGGCGATCTCACCGCGATTGGCGATGAAAAGGGACTTTCCCGAGGGTGACATCGCCTTCAGTCCATTTCCGCCAGCACCGCGCCCGCGGTCACCGGCGCCTCGTTTTCGACCTGGAAGCGTACATTAGCTCCACCGGTTTCTGCCTTGATTTCGTGGAAGGTTTTCATCACCTCCACCAGCCCTATCACATCGCCGGCGGCCACCTCGGCGCCATCCTCGACGAAGGCAGGCGCGTCGGGCGACGGTCGGCGGTAAAAGGTGCCAGGCAGCGGGGACTGGATCTGTTTGGCCATGTCGGTTCTCTCCTTCGCGGTCGTGTCAGTTGGCGCCCGAGCTTGGCGGCGCGATGGTCACTCCGTTCTCCGTAAGAAGCTTGCGGATGGCGGTGCCGATCTGTAGCGCGCCGGGCGTGTCGGAATGGAAGCAGATGGATTCGAAGGGGATCTCGATATCCTCCCCGTCCACCGTCCGCACCTTGCCCTCCCGGCAGGCGCGCAGGCATTTTTCGGCCACTTCCTGCGGGTCGAGCTTGCGCATCTTGCGCGCAAAGACGATCGAGCCCGAATTGTCGTAATCCCGGTCGGCATAGAATTCGCGGATGACGGGCTGACCGGCCTCTGTGGCGATACGGCAGGTTTCCGACACGCTCATGCAGTAGACGAACATATCGGGCCCGGTCTTTTGCAGCGCCTCGACCAGAAGCCGCGACAGCTCGGCATCCTTGGCCGCCGTCATGTAAAGCGCGCCATGCGGTTTCACATGCTGCAACGCGATGCCGTGGCGGCGCCCGAATTCCCGAAGCGCCCCGGTCTGGTAGAGCATGTCATTGACCAGCTCCTCTGCCCGGGCATTGATGGCGCGTCGACCGAAGCCCTGCAGGTCGTTATAGCCCGGATGCGCCCCCAGCCCGACCCCGTGCTCGGAGGCCAGCCGCACCACCGTGTCCATCTGGTTGGGGTCGCCCGCGTGGAACCCGGTGGCGACATTCGCGGAGCTGATCAGCGGCATGAGCTCGGCATCGGGCGCGTCGCCATAGGTCCAGTGTCCGAACCCCTCCCCCATGTCGCAATTGAGATCGACGGTCTTGCGATACATCTCGTTCCCCCGGCTGGCATGTTGATGCTTGGCAAAAGGATTGCCCCGATTCCGCAATATGCAGAAGTTCTTTTTTCTGTGGTTACTCTATCAGGTTTTTCGATATAAGACGGCATGACCTACAATCTGCGGCATCTGAAATACTTCATCGCAACGGCCGAACTGGGCCAGGTCAGCCGCGCGGCGGTCGAACTGTCGGTGTCGCAATCGGCCGTCACCTCGGCCATTCGCGAGTTGGAGGCGACGCTGGGCACGCCGCTCTTCGTGCGGTCCTCGCTGGGCATGACACTGACCGAGGCAGGGAGGCGATTCCTGTCGTCGGGCTATGAAATCATGGCGAAAGTCGAGGAATCGCTTCGGGCCGAAGAACCGCTGGACCTGAAGGGCAAACTGGAACTGGCGGCCTCCTACACGGTGATCGGTTATTTCCTGCCCGTCCATCTGGACCGGCTGCAACGGGTGATGCCCGGCGTCACGCTGCATCTGCGCGAGATGACCCGCACCTCGCTGGAGGAAGCGCTGCTTGCCCGTCAGATCGATATCGGTGTCGCGCTGACCTCCAATATCGGAAGTCCCGATATTGGGTCGGAAACGCTCATTTCCTCTCCCCGACGGCTGTGGCTCTCCTCCCGCCACCGCCTGTTGGAGCGCGAAAAGCTCAGCCTCGCGGATGTGGCCGCCGAGCCTTACGTTATGCTGACGGTGGACGAGGCCGCGCATACGGCGATGCGCTACTGGTCGAAGACCCCCTACCGCCCCGACGTGATACTGCGCACGTCATCGATCGAGGCGGTGCGCAGCATGGTGGCCAACGGGCTGGGCGTTTCGATCCTGTCGGACATGGTCTATCGCCCCTGGTCGCTGGAAGGCCGGCGGCTGGAAACGGTCGAACTGGCCGAAGCGATCCCGCCCATGGATGTGGGGCTGGTGTGGCGACGCGACGACGATTTCACGCCGCAGATGAGCGCCTTTCGCGACTATTTCCGGGGCATTTTCCTGATGCCGTAGATGTCCGTGCCGCCGGGAGTGCGTCCGGTGCCCTGATCAGACTCATCTTCATGAGCGTGCCGCAGCACCCGAATGCGCGTATCCCTCGGCGTCTCGTCGAAACTCTGCCGATAGAGCCTTGAAAAGGCGGACATATCCGTAAATCCGGCCGCCATCGCGATCTGCGTGATCGTGTGTCGACGCTCCTTGCGCAGAAGCGCCTCGCGCACGGCGGCAAGCCGCGCCTTGCGCAACCGCTCGCCGAAGGAGGCGCCGTCGCCGCGGCAGAGGTCGTGAAGATAACGCAGCGAGATGCCGCAGGCGGCCGCCACATCGGCCGGCCCCAGCTTCTGTTCGCAAAAGCGTCGTGCGATGCAGGCATCGATCCGTCGCAGATGCGCCCGCCGCACCCCGGTATCCCGCGACAGCACGGCGCGAGGGTCGGCCTCGATGGCAAGTGCCAGAAGGTCGATCAGTTGCCGCCCGACCAGCGTGTCGCCATCGACCGTCAGCTCCGGCGCATGCGTCTCGCTGGCCAGAAGCAGATCGTGCAGGAGGCCCCCCACCCCGTGGCCGCTGTCGAAACAGACCGCGCAGAAGCGCCCCGGGTCGGGCAGGCGCGCCTCCAGATGCCGGGCGGCGATCTTGGCCACGATCAGCTCGTTGGCGGCGCCGTAGCTGAATACATATGGTTCGTTGCCGCGTTCGAGGATGAAGCCGCCGGGCGCGCATTCCACCTCGCGCCCCATCTGCAGAAAACGAACCGGGCTCTTGCGGGGGATGGTCAGAAGGAAATCCTCGTCCCCCTGGTCGCGCAGATGCTCGCGCCGGCGGCGGTAGAGCGCGGGCTCGGAGCAAAGACGCGAGGCCTGCACATGGCCCAGCCCCCATGTCCGCAACTGCCCCGCAAAGGCCTCGGGCCGCCGATAGCTCAGATCGAGCGGGAAATAGGACCGGCTGACCGCAGCCGTCCACCCGTCGGTCCGGTCCGCCGGCAGAACCCCTTCCGTGGAAAACGCAACACCTGCGCTCATGCAGCCTCCGCTCCGATCGTCCCGGGAATGGTTGCGCATGATCCGACGCAACGCAAGCGGCACGTGGGCCGGTCGTGCGCTCTGTGCACAGTAATCCTGCGCTCCGCGCCGAGATCGCCCGCATCGCGTGGGTTATCCTCCGCCCGAACCAGACAGGGAGGAATGGGCCATGGCCGTCAAGGAGGTCGATCCGATCACGCTCAGCGTCGTGCGGGGCGTGCTTGAAACAACTCAGCGCGAAATGACCGTATCGCTGGAAAAAACCGCCCGGTCCAGCGTGTTCAACCTGGCGCACGACTATTCGACCGCGCTTTTCAACGCGACGCCCGAGATGATCCTGCAGGGCCAGGACATCCCCATTCACCTGGGCAGCCTGATCCCGGCGATGAAGGCCGTGTGGAACTATTTCGAGGGCGACGTAAAGGAAGGCGACCTGATCCTTCACAACGACCCCGACTATGCCGGCAGCCACATCATCGACACCTGCATGTACTGGCCGGTCTTCTATCAGGGCGAACTGGTGTTCTGGACCGTCTGCAAGGGGCACCTGACCGATATCGGCGGGCCAGTGCCGGCGGGTTACAACCCCGGCGCCACCGAAATCTATGCCGAGGGCCTGCGCATCCCTCCCATCAAGATCTGGGACGAGGGCAAGCCGCGCAAGGACATCCTGAACATGCTGCTGACCAACATGCGCGCCCGACGCGACCAGGAAGGCGACTTCAACGCGCTGATCGGCGCCTGTCAGGTCGGCGCGCGCAACCTCACCGCGCTTCTGGACAAATACGGCGTCGAGCAGGTGAAGGACTGCATCGACGTGCTGATGGACATGGCCGACAAACACATGCGATCGCTCATCGCCGAGGTGCCCGACGGCACCTATTCCGGCACCGCGGTGCTGGAGGATGCGGGCCACGGATTCGGCGATTTCGACATCACCGCCGAGGTGACGATCAAGGGCGATACCTGTCATATCGCCATCGACAGCCCTCCGCAGATTCCGTATTTCATCAATTCCTACGAGGGCAACAGCTATTCCGGGGTCTATCTGGGCCTTATGATGTTCGCGCAACTGCCCCCGCCCTATAACGAAGGGCTATATCGCTGCGTGAGCGTCGACATGGGGCCCAGGGGCACGCTCTGCAACGCCAAACCGCCCGCCCCGCACGCCAACTGCACCACCACCCCGATGGAGACGCTGACCGACGCGGTGCGGCTCGCCTTTGAGAAGGCCGCTCCAGACCGGGTGTCGGCCAGCTGGGGCCATGCCAATGGCTGCAACATCGCCGGTTGGGACACCCGGCATGACGAGGAATACGTTACGATGGTTCTGGCCTCGATCATTTCGGGCGCCGGCGCCACCCACAGCCAGGACGGCTGGCACGCCTGCGGCCCGGAATGCTGTTTCGGCGCGCTGACCTCGGGCGATATCGAACTTCTGGAGCATTCCTATCCGATCATCATCCACCGCTATTCGCTGATGACCGACTCGGGCGGCGCCGGGAAATATCGCGGCGGCTCGGGCACCCGCTGGGAGGTGGAGCCGCTCGACCGGGACATGACCTTCGTCACCTTCGGAGAAGGCCGCCGCATTCCGGCCATGGGCGCCGGCGGCGCGCTGTCGGCGATGGTCGAGCCCAAGGTCGGCAAGCTGGAAATCACCAGGAACGGCCAGACCGAACTGATCAAGGAAAACGTGATCGAGACGATCAAGCCGGGCGAACGCGCGGCCAACATGAATCCCGGCGGCGGCGGCTTCGGCAACCCGTTCGAGCGGGAGATCGGCAAGGTGCTCTGGGACGTCAGAAACGGGCTGGTCTCGGTCGAGGGGGCGAAGGCGGATTACGGGGTGGTGATCGCCGACCCCGAAACGCTCGCCGTGGACGAGGCGGCCACCGCCGCGCTGCGCAAGGCCGGCTGAGGAGGACAGGACAATGGCAAAATACAGACTGGGCATCGACGCGGGCGGCACCTTCACCGATTTCGTTCTCGCACAGCAGGGCGGCGATATCCTGCTGTTCAAGGCGCTCTCCACGCCTTCGGATCCCACCGAGGCGATCAGGAACGGGCTGGCGCAGATGGCCGAAGCCACTGGCGAAAGCGCCGAGGCGCTGGTGTCCAACGCCGACCTGTGCATCAACGGCACCACGGTGGCATTGAATGCCCTCATCCAGCACAAGGGCGCGAAGACCGGGCTGATCTGCACGCAAGGGCACGAGGACAGCCTGGAGATTCGGCTGGGCCACAAGGAAGACGGCTATCGTTACGACGCGGAATATCCGCCGGCCACGATGCTGGTTCCGCGCTATCTGCGCCGGGGCGTGCGCGAGCGGGTGATCTCCACCGGCGACGTGCGCACCCCGATGGAAGACGACGACGTGCGCGCGGCCTGCG
>JAUIBJ010000168.1 GCA_030428025.1 Alphaproteobacteria bacterium | reverse complement strand
TTCGATGCCGCCGGCGGCTTGGGCGCGCGCATCAGCCATTGGCTCGCCCCCATTCAACCTGCGACCAGACGCGTTCGTAAAGGAAATAGGCGCTCAGCCCGATAGCGGTGTTGATCGCCGCCATGGCCCCGCCGATGGCGGCCGATCCGGTCATCGCCAGCCCCACCAGTGTCATCACCGCCAGCCCGATGACATTCCACAGGACAGCCTTCACAAGCGAACGCGCTCGCGTCTCCATTCCGTACTCCTTGAATTTTCTGATCACAGAATTGTTACGTCACAAAATGTCAGCAGAACATTCCGTATATGGTTAACAATTTTCTGCATCGGTGATAAAAATCACCATATGGGAGAAAAAACAGACAAACGCCACCGTGCCGCCCTGTTCCGCGCCCGGCTTCTGGAGGCAATGGACAAGCGCGGCACCTCGCAAAGCGCGCTGGCCCGCGCCGTGGGGGTCGACCGCTCAACCATCTCGCAGCTGATCAAGGGCAGCGGCGCCCGGCTTCCGAATGCGCAGGTGGTGGGCGAATGCGCCGCCACGCTGGGGGTGTCGGCCGACTGGCTGCTGGGCCTCACCGACCGGCCCGAGACCGCCACAGACATCATCGCCAACACCATGTCGCTGACCGAGGCGCCGCGCGCGCTGGTCGACGAGCAGATCTTTCGCTGGCATCAGGAGGCTGCGGGCTACAAGATCCGCCACGTTCCCGCCGGCCTGCCCGACATGCTCAAGACCCGCGACATGCTGGAATGGGAGTACGCCCCCCATCTTGGCCGAAGCATCGACCAGGCGATCGGCGCCTCCGAGGACCGTCTGGCCTGGATGCGGCGCACCCAGTCGGATTACGAGATCGCGTTGCCGCTCTACGAGGTGCATTCCTTCGTGCATGGCGAAGGCTATTACACCGGCCTGCCCCATGCCCTGCGCAAGGAACAGCTGTATTTTCTGGTCGAGACGGCCGAACAGCTTTATCCGCGCATGCGCCTGTGCCTTTTCGACGCGCGCCGGATCTATTCCGCCCCGATCACCATTTTCGGGCCGCTGCTGGCGGCGATCTATATCGGCCAGAACTACATGGTCTTCCGCGACACCGAACGGGTGCAGGCCCTGACCGAGCATTTCGACTATCTGGTGCGCGAGGCCTATGTCACCGCGCGCAGCCTGCCGGGCCATCTGCGCGCGCTCTGGGGCGAGGTCGCGGCCCCCTGATCAGCGAGGAGTCTGTCAGTAGGGCATCGGGTGCGCCATGTGAGTGGCGTCGATCTCGTCAAGAACCTCGGGGCCCAGGGTCACCTCGGCGCTGGCCAGTGCCGTTTCCAGCTGCTCCGGCGTGGTCGCTCCGAAGATGGCCGAGCACATGAAGGGCCGGGTCAGGCACCAGGCGAGCGACATGTGCACCGGATCGAGCCCGTGCCTGCGCGCCACGGCCAGATAGGCGTCGACGGCGGCGAAGGCACGGTCGGTGCGCCGCCCACCCAGTGTGTCGACGAGCGACATGCGAGAGCCTTCCGGCACCTGCCCGCCCTGATACTTGCCCGTCAGCAGCCCGGCAGCGAGCGGCGAGAAGGCCAAAAGGCCCACATCCTCGTTCACGCTCATCTCGGCCATGTCGGTATCGTAGAGCCGGCAGAGCAGTGAATATTCGTTCTGCACCGAGGCCACGCGCGGCCAGCCGTTCTCTTCCGCCACGCGCAGCCATTGCGCGGTGCCCCAGGCGCTTTCGTTCGACAGGCCGAAATGGCGGATATTGCCCTTCTCCACCTGCCGCTGCAGCGCCTCGAGCGTGTCTTCCATATGGGCGATGGTCTCGGCCCTGTCCTGACCCGAAGGGTCGTAGCGCCAGTTCTGGCGGAACATGTAGCTGCCACGGTTGGGCCAGTGAAACTGATAGAGGTCGATGTAATCGGTGCGGAGTCGCCGGAGCGAGCTCTCGACCGCCTCGGGAACGCTCGCCGAGGTGATGGGCGCCCCGTCGCGCGCGCCGTTGAACCCCTCGCCCGAATGCTTGGTGGCGAGGATCACCTCGCCCCGCCGGCCGGATTTCTCGAACCAGTTGCCGATCACCTCCTCCGTCCGGCCGGTGGTTTCGGGCAGGGTCGGGTTCACCGGGTACATCTCGGCGGTGTCGATGAAGTTCACGCCATGGTCGAGCGCCATCTCGATCTGGCCGTGCCCCTCGGCTTCTGTGTTCTGCGTGCCCCAGGTCATCGACCCAAGACACAATGCGCTGACCTCAAGGCCGGTGCGGCCGAGCGGATTTTTCTTCATGGTCCCTGTTTTCCTTCCCTGGTCCGGTTTTGCGCCGAACCCTAGAACAAGATCGGGGGAGGGTGAAACGGCAATATGGGCCCCGCGCGACCAGTGCTGCAGGCGCCGCGCGATCGCAGGGCAGATCGCCATCCTGCGGTCTGGCAATCCCGCCGTTTGTCTCGAACGACCGTACCCCGGTGTTTTTTCCGTTGAGAACATAACGGGAACAAACTACCTTCCCCCGCATGACCGCCCAGCTTCTCACCCGCCACACCCACCGCGAGCGCGCCCGCCCCGCCCTGACGGTGCTGGACGGCATGGCCCTGCCGCTGGGCCGGGCGCATGAGCTGTGCGGGCCGGCCCGGCAGATGCTGGCGATGCTGGTGGCGGGGGCCACGCAAGGCCCGGTCTTCTGGATCGCGCCCGACTGGACCGGCGAGGCGCCGAACCCCGACGGCATGGCCGCGCTGGCCGCCCCCGGGCGTTTCACCTTCATCGCCGCCCGCCGGGCGGAAGACATCCTCTGGACGCTGGAGGAAGTGCTGCGCAGCGGCGTGGTGCCGCTGGCGGTGGCGGACCTGCCCGACCTGCCGGGGATGACGGCGGTGCGGCGGTTGCATCTGGCCGCCGAAACCGGCGCGACGGAAGGTCACGGCGCCCCTCTGGGGCTGCTGCTGACGCCGGGCGAGGGCGGCGCGCCGGGGATCGAAAGCCGCTGGCACATGGCCCAGGCCCATGCCCCCGACGCGGCGGGCTGGCGCCTGTCGCGCCGCCGTGCCCGCACCCGGCCGCCGCAGGACTGGCGGCTGACCGGGCGACCCGGGCGGTGGCGGCTCGCCCCGCTTGCCCCGGCCTGAGCGCGAACGGGCTGGCGCCCGCCGCCGAAACCCCTAATGTCGCGTGCAAATGATGCGTCTTCTCCTGTCCCTCTTGTGCCTTGTCGCCACGCTGACCGCCCCGCCCGCCGTGGCCGCGCCCGAACGCTATCGCCTCGACACCGGCCAGACCCGGGTCGATTTCATCTATCTGCAGGACGGCCACGAAACCGCCGGGCGGATGCCCGTGCACTCGGCCGACATATGGCTCGATCTCGACGCCCTGCCCGACAGCCGGATCACCGTGGCGCTGAACGCAAGGGCCGCGCAGGCGGGCTCTGTCCTCGCCACGCAGGCGATGCGCGGGGCGAAGATGCTGGATGCGCGCCGGCACCCGCTGATCACCTTCCGCTCGACCGCGATCCGGGGCAGCCCGAGCCGCGCCACCGTCACCGGCCTGCTCACCGTGCGGGGCGTCACGCACCCGGTCACGCTTCAGGCCGGGATCTACCGGCAGCCCGACACCGACCCGACCGACCGCTCGCGCCTCACGGTGCTGCTGACCGGAGAGATCAGCCGCGCCGCCTTCGGCGCGTCCGGATATGCCGGCATCATCGATGACCCGATCCGCCTGCGCATCCTGGCCTTCATTGAGAAATGACCGCCCTGCGCGGAAAACGACACGGCTTTGTCGAATACTTGCTGGCCGGGCGCGGTCAGATGGCCATGCTGGGCGGGTCATGCGCACGATCATCACCTTTGCCGCCCTGTTCCTCTCGGTCATCCTGATGCAGCTCTCCTCGGGGGGCGTCAGCCCGCTCGACGCGCTCTCGGGGCTCAAGCTCGACTTCACCACCACCCAGATCGGTCTTCTGGGCTCTGCTCATTTCGTGGGCTTCTTCATCGGTTGCTGGTGGGCCCCACGGCTGATGGGAAGCGTCGGCCATTCCCGCGCCTTCGCCGCCTTCACCGCTGCCGGCACGATCGGGCTGATGCTGCACATGCTCATCATAGACCCCTGGGCCTGGGCGCTGATGCGGGTGGCCTCGGGGCTGTGCGTGGCGGGCTGCTACACGATCATCGAGGCCTGGCTTCAGGCCAAGGTCACTAACGAGACACGCGGCCGCACGATGGGCATCTACCGCGTGGCGGACATGGGCGCATCGCTGACCGCGCAGTTGATGATTTCGGTGCTCGAACCCGCCTCCTATGTCTCCTACAACATCCTGGCGCTCTTCTGCTGCGCGTCGCTTCTGCCGCTCACGCTGAGCAAGGTGCGCCAGCCCGACACGCCGGCCGCGCCGCGCCTGCGGCCGATGTTGCTGGTGGAATGCTCGCCGCTGGCGGCGGCGGGGGTGCTGGTGGCGGCGCTCTCCAGCGCATCCTTCCGCATGGTAGGCCCGCTTTACGGCGAGGGCGTGGGGCTGGTGACCGACCAGATCGCCTGGTTCCTGGCGGCCTTCGTCCTGGGCGGGGCGCTGGCACAATACCCGGTGGGTTGGCTCGCGGACAAGTTCGACCGCCGTCACGTGCTGATCGGCCTGTCGATGGCCGCCATCGTCAGCAGCATCGTCGCCGCCTCGCTGCAGGGGCTGAGCAGTACCGGCGTGATGCTGACGGCCTTCTTCTTCGGCCTCACGTCCTTTCCGATCTATTCGGTCTCGGCCGCGCATGCCAACGACTTTGCCGACAGTTCGCAGCGGATCGAGTTGTCGGCAGCGCTGATGTTCTTCTTCGCCACCGGTGCCATCGCCGCGCCGCTGCTGGCCTCGACTTTGATCGCCCAGTTCGGGCCGGCGGCGATGTTCATGATGATCGCTGCGGCCCATGCCCTGCTGATCGCCTTCGGCCTTCTCAGGATGCGCAGCCGCAACAGCCCCGACGCCCGGACCCGCTATGTCTGGTCGCCGCGCACAAGCTTCACCATCGGTCGGCTGACCGGCAACGACCGCGACCGCAACGGCGGCTGATCGGTTCAAGAGGCACCGGGCGGCGCCGCGTCCCTGGTCTCCTCCTCCCGCTCCGACTTCTGCTCGGCATACCATTCATTGGCCGCCTCCACCGCCACCAGCGACGAGGTGGGCTGCACCCCCGGATAGCGGGCGGTCTCGTCCACCGGGGTTGCCGGCCGCCGGGTGGTGCGCCATGCCGCGTAAAGAGTGATCGCCGCGAAGACGCAGATCAGGAATATCCAGAACCCTTCCGGCCCCACCGCCTCCATCAGCTGGCCGGTCAGGAACGGGCCGGCGATGGCGCCCAGCCCGTAGGCGAAGACCAGCCCGCCGGAGGCCGCCGCCATGTCCTCGACCTCCAGATAATCGTGCGAATAGGCGATGAAGAGCGCGTAGAGCGGATTGGCCACGCCGCCGACGCAGAAGGCAAGCACCAGCAGCACCTCTAACCGCGTCCCCACGACGAGACTCGCCATGGTCGCGCAGGTGCCAAACCCCGCGAGCGCCAGGATCAGCAGCCGCCGGTCCATCCGGTCCGACAACCACCCCACCGGCACCTGACAGACCAGCGAGCCGGTAAAGATCGCCGCCACGAAGCCGGTGATCTGCGGCACGCTCAGCCCCGCCGCCGAGCCATAGACCGAGGCCATGCCGAACTGCGCCGCGAACGCCCCGCCCAGAAGCAGCGTGCCGACGCTGGAGAGGGGCGAATTGCGGTAGAGCTGCAGCAGGCTCATCGGCTTGGTGGTCTCGAAGGCCGGGGTTGGCGAGATGGACAACAGGATCGGCGCGAAGGAGAGCGACACCATGATCGAGGGGATCACGAAGAGGAAATAGCCCGTCGGCTCACCCAGGTTCATCATCCCTTGCGCCACGACGAGGCCCGACACCTGCGCCACCATATAGACCGAGAGCACCTTGCCTCGCGTGCGGTTGGTGGCCTGGTTGTTGAGCCAGCTTTCGGCGGTGACATAGACACCCGACAGGCAGAACCCCATCACCACGCGGATCGCCGTCCAGCTGATCGGGTCGGTCAGGATCGGGAAGGCGATGAGGCCGGCCGAGATGAATGAGCCCAGCGCCGCGAAGACCCGTACATGCCCCACCCGGCGGATCATCTCGGGCGCCACGCGGCTGCCCACCAGAAATCCCAGGAAATAGCCCGAGGCGATGAGCGACAGTTCCATCGTGCCGAAGCCTTCCAGCGCGCCGCGCACGCCCATCAGGGTGGCCTGCATGCCATTGCCGATCATGATCAGGGTCATGCCAAGAAGAAGGGCCCAGACCGAGGCGAGAACCTGCACCATGTCGCCGCCCCTTCTGCTCTCGGGAATGCCTGCTGCGCGCGGGGCCCGCTATCAGCACGGGCGGGGGTCCGTCAAACCGGAATTCCGTGCCTTGCGCCGAATTATGCGCACCGGCCCTGCAATCGGGCACTGGCCCTCGGGCGCGCGGGGCTTTAAACGGGGCGGGACCGGACGCACCAGAGGCACAGCTTATCAATCATGGCACGTCACCTGATCACATCCGCGATCCCCTATATCAACGGGATCAAGCACCTGGGCAATCTCGTTGGCAGCCAACTGCCCGCCGACCTGTTCGCGCGCTACCTGCGCGGGCGCGGGCACGAGGTGCTGTTTCTCTGCGCAACGGACGAGCACGGCACGCCGGCCGAACTGGCCGCCGCCAAGGCCGGCAAGCCCGTCGCCGAGTATTGTGCCGAGATGTGGCAGGTGCAGAAGGACCTTTCCGACGGCTTCCGCCTGAGCTTCGACCACTTCGGTCGATCGTCGAGCCCCCAGAACACCAAGCTCACCCAGCATTTCGCCGGCAAGCTCTACGAGGCCGGGCTGATCGAGGAAGTCACCGAGAAACAGGTCTATTCCAACGCCGATCACCGCTTCCTGCCCGACCGCTATATCGAGGGCACCTGCCCCAATTGCGGCTACGACAAGGCCCGCGGCGACCAGTGCGAGAACTGCACAAAGCAGCTTGACCCGACCGACCTGATCGACCCCCGCAGCGCGATTTCCGGCTCGACCGACCTGGAGGTACGCGAAACCAAGCATCTCTACCTGCGCCAGAGCCTGATGCGCGAT
>JAUIBJ010000167.1 GCA_030428025.1 Alphaproteobacteria bacterium | reverse complement strand
GGCCTGCGACTGGGCGTACCGCGCGCCTGGCTCTGGGAGGGGCTGGAGCAGGGCGTGGCGGAGTCCTGCGAGGCCGCGCTGGCGCTTTTCGCCCGGCATGGCATCACGCTGGTCGATGCCGACCCGCCGGGGCTGATGGAGCACACGGTCGCCGCAAGCTTTCCCATCGCGCTGTTCGAGACCATGCAGGAGATGCCCGCCTATCTGGCCGCTCGCGGCCTCGACATGAAGAGGCTCATCGGCGGCATCGGCAGCCCCGACGTGCGCTGGATCTTCGAAAGCCAGTTGGGCGACGGGGCGGTGTCGCAGGCCGCCTACGACGAGGCGATGCACGTGCACCGCCCTGCGCTGCGGCGGCTCTGGGCCGCGTATTTCAACGAGCACCGGCTCGACGCGGCGGTCTTTCCCACCACGCCGCTCACCGCGCGCCCGCTCGGCTGCGACGAAGAGGTCGAGATCGAAGGCCAGCATTACCCGACCTTCGAGACCTACATTCGCAACACCAGCCACGCCACCATCATCGGTGCGCCAAGCCTCAGCCTGCCCGTGGGGTTGAGCGGCGGCCTGCCCGTGGGGCTGGAAATCGACGCCCTGCCTGGCGCCGACCGCGCACTTCTGAACATTGCCGCGACCCTCGAACGCCTCATCCCGCCTCTGGGGGCGGCGCCCGGTCGACCCGGCACGACATGACCAACCGAACCAACTGGGAGACGAAAACATGACCTTATTCAGAACACTGGCAATCGCCGGCGCCCTTGCCGCCGGGCTGGCGACAGCGGCGCCGGCGGAGATACGCATCGGCGTAGTGATCCCCGATTCCGGCCCTTCGAGCCTTTTCGGCCCGGCCAGCCGGAACGTCGCGCAGATGGCCGCCGAGGACATCAATGCCAACGGCGGCATCAACGGCGAGCCGGTCAAGCTGTTCTTCGCCGATGTGGGCGTACCACCCGCGCAATCGGCCCAGGCGGCGGTGCGCCTGTGGCGGGGCGAGGAAATCCACGGCTTCGCCGGCATGCATAACAGCGCCGTGCGCGAGGCCCTGATCGGCCAGTTCCGCGGCAAGGTGCCCTTCGTCTATTCCGGCGTCTACGAAGGCGGCGAATGCGCGCCCGGCACCTGGCTGACCGCCACCACGCCCGCGCAGCAGCTGGCGCCGGTGATCCCATGGCTGGTGGAGAGGGAGAAGGTCGGCCGCTGGTATCTGATCGGCAACGACTACAACTGGCCGCGAGACACCAACGACGCCGCGCGCGACATCATCGCCGAAACCGGCGGCGAGATCGTGGGCGAGGAATACGTGCCCCTGGGCTCGCAGGATTTCGACGCTTCGCTGCAGCGTATTCAGGCCTCGGGCGCCGATGCGGTCTTTATCACCCTTGTGGGCGGCGACTCGGTGGCGTTCAACATCGGCTTCGGCGCCTTCGGGCTGGACAAGCAGGCGATCCGCTTCGGCACGCTGATCGAGGAGAACACGCTGGCCGGCATCGGCGCGGCGGGGGCCAACCGGCTTTATTCCTCGCTGGGCTATTTCGCCAATATCGAAACCGACAAGGCCAAGGCCTTTGCCACCCGCTATGCCGACACCTTCGGCGCGGACGCCTCGGCACTCAATGCGCTCAGCCAGTCGGTCTATGACGGCATCATGCTTCTGGCCGCGCTCGGCAATGCTGCGGGCTCGATGGAGGTCGAGGCGATCGCGGCGGTGGCCGACGGCACGGCCTACGAATCGCCGCGCGGCGAGCCAGTGCTGAAGGGCACCCATGCCGACCAGACGATCTATCTGGCCGACGGCACTGGCGCCGAATTCAAGGTGGTCGCGCATTTCGACAATGTCGCCCACGGTGTGACCTGCGACTGATGGACCAGCTGCTTCTGATCCTGCTCAATGCCGCATGGCAGATCGCGGCCCTGGCGCTTCTCGCGCTGGGGCTTGCGATCGTGTTCGGGCTTCTGCGGATCCTCAACATGGCGCATGGCGAGTTCGTCATGCTGGGGGCCTATGCCCATGTGATCGCCGGCCAGCTGGGCCTGCCGCCGCTGACGGCGCTGCCGATCTGTATCCTGGTCGTGGGGCTGGTGGCGCTGCTGATCGAGCGTGTAGTGGTGCGCCATTTCTACAGCCGAATGTTCGACAGCCTGCTGGCCACCTGGGCGCTGTCGATCCTGATGCGCGAGATCGTCGAGATGATCTGGGGCCGGGCCTATCGCAATGTGCCCATGCCGGTGGAGGGGCTGGTGCAGCTGGGCGGGGTCAGCTATCCGGGTTACCGGCTGATCGTGATCTTTCTGGTTATCGCGGGCTTCGCCTGTCTCTGGCTCTGGTACCGCAAGAGCCTGACCGGCGTGCGCATCCGCGCGGTGGTCAACAACCCTTCCCTCGCCCGGGCCTCGGGCATCAACACGTCCCGGTTTTCCGCCGCGGCCTTTGTCACCGGCTGCGTGCTGGCGGGGCTGTCGGGGCTGCTGCTCGCGCCGATGCTGGGGGTGGAGCCCAGCATGGGGCTCGACGCCCTGATCCGCTCCTTCTTCGCCCTCGTGGTGGGCGGGCTCGGCACGCTCGAGGGGCTGGGGATCGGCGTGGCCGTGGTGGGCGGCGTTCAGGCCGGTCTCAGCGCGGCGCTGAGCCAGACCGCCGGTTATCTCGGCGTGCTCGTGCTGGCCATTCTCTTTCTGTGGAGGCGTCCCGATGGGCTTTATCGCCGCCGTTAACCTGGCCCTGCTGGGCCTGTTGCTGGCCGTGCCGGCCGTCTGGGGCGATTTCGTCACCTGGCAGCTGGGCCTCTATCTGCTCTACGGCATCGCCGCGCAGGGCGTGGGGCTGGCCTGGGGCCGGGGCGGGTTCCTGCCGCTGGGCAACGCACTCTTCTTCGGCGTCGCGGCCTATGTGTCGGCGATGGTGCTGAACGCCACCGGCGGGGCGTTTCTGCCCAACCTTCTGGCGATGCTCGTCTGCGCCGCACTTCTCGCGGCGCTGGCCTGGGGGCTGGCGGCGGCGATCTTTCAGGGGCGCACGGAATCGGGGCCCTATTTCTCGCTGATAACCCTGGCGCTGGTGCTGATCGTGGCACAGCTGGCCGAGACGGCGCAGCCGGTCACCGGAGGTTTCAACGGCTACAGCGGCTACGACTCCATCGCCGGGCTCGACCCCTATGGAAACCTCTACTACCTGATCGTGGGGCTGGTGGTGATCACCAGTTTCTGCCTGATGCTGCTGGAAAAGCTGCCCGGCGGGCTGATCCTGCGGGGGCTGGTGTCCCAGGAACTGCGACTGCAGACGCTGGGCTTCGCCACGCACCGGGTCAAGGCCTGGGCCTTCGCGCTTTCGGCCTTCATCACCGCGCTGGCGGGCGGGCTTTACGCCAGCCATCAGGGGATCGTCACACCGCAAGCCACTGGCTTTGTCCTGTCCTCGGAACTGCTGATCTGGGCGGCGGTGGGTGGGCGGCTTCACCCGCTGGGGCCGCTTGTCGGCGCCGTGGTCATCGGCTTTCTCAGCGCCGAGCTGCGCGACACCTATCTCTGGTGGGAGGTGCTGATCGCCTTCCTGTTCCTCATCGTGGTGATGATGGCGCCGGGCGGTGCGGTGGAGATGATCACAAGGCTCGCCCGCAAACTCGGCTGGCACGCACCAAAGCTGACGGTCGCCCCCAATCCCGCGCCGCCCGCCCGGGCGAAGGCGGTGAACGGCCCGCTCACCCTGCGCGGCGTGCATGTCAGCGCGGGCGGAGTGCATATCCTCGAGGGGCTGGAATTCACCTGCCCCGCGCGCGGCTTTCTCTGCGTGATCGGCCCGAACGGCGCAGGCAAGACGACCATGCTCAAGACCATCACCGGGGCGATGCCGGTGGAGCGCGGGGAAATTCGGCTGGGCGAGCGCGACATCACCAACGTGCCGCAATACCGGGCGCTGGCCCACGGGATCGGCCGCAAGATGCAGATCCCCACCGTGTTTCAGGATCTCACCGTCGACGAAAACCTCCAACTGGCGGCTCTGGCGGGCCGAACTGGGCCGCTCGACTATTTCCGCGTGGCCCCTCTGGGCTGGCAGGTGCCCGAACTCGGCCGGCTGCTTGACCAGCCCGGTGTGCCGCTGGCCGATCTGGGCCCCGTCGCCGCCGGGGCGCTACCACAGGGCCACCGGCAGATGCTGGAACTGTGCCTGACTCTGGGCGCGACGCCGCATGTGGTGCTTCTGGACGAGCCGACGGCGGGCATGTCGCCCGAGGAAACCGGGCTCATGGTCCGGCTGATCCGCGACTATCAGGCCCAGACCGGCGCCTTCGTGCTGGTGATCGAACACGACATGGCGCTGGTCCAGTCGCTCGATGCCGATGTGCTGGTGCTGCATCAGGGCCGCCGTTTCGCCGAGGGCAGCTTTACCGAGGTGCGCGCCAACCCGGCGGTGACCGAGGTCTATGCGGGAGGGCACAAATGATGCTGCGGCTCGACGGGATTTCCGGTGGATATCACGACACGCTCGTCCATCGCGGCCTGTCGCTGGAACTGGGCGCGGGCGAGGTGCTGGCCGTGATCGGCCGCAACGGGACGGGCAAGACCACGCTGGCGCGGCTCATCGCCGGGGAATTGCCGCTGGCCGGGGGCAGCATCCGGTTCGGCGGGCAGGACATCACCAGGCTTTCGTCCTGGGACCGCGCCCGCCGCGGCATCGTCTCGATGCCCCAGACCGACATGGTGTTCGACGGGCTCACCGTGGCCGAGAACCTCGCCCTGACCGGGGCGAAAAGCCTTGGCGAGCTTGGCAAACGCTTTCCGCGCATCGCCCAGCGGATGCGCCAGACGGCGCAGACCATGTCGGGCGGCGAGCGCAAGATCCTGGGTTTCGTCCGGGCGCTGGTCTCTCCGGGCAAGCTCCTGGTGCTCGACGAACCCTCGGAAGGGGTGCAGACCGAAAATATCGACCACATGGTTGCCTGCATCCGACAGGCCTGCGCCGACGGCACGGCCTGTCTGCTGTTCGAGCAGAACATCCGCATGGTCGAGGCGCTGGCCCATGCGGTGATCGGGCTCGACAGTTCGGGTGTCTGCTACCGTGCTGAGGGACAGGAGATTTCGCGGCAGGACATGTTGGCGACGCTCAGCCTCTGACGCGTTCGAGAAGCTCTCGCCGTTCCGCTTGTTGCGCAAGCGCAATGAGCGGTGCGCGCGCGCATGGCAGGGTGGCAGGCGAGAGGAGAGACGCCATGCGCCGGCCGGATTTCAACGATCCCGATCTGCCGCTGACCCAGCTGTTCGATGCCTGGCCCGCCGTCGCCCCGGTGTTTCTGGCCCGCCGGATGCTTTGCCCCGGCTGTCCCATCGCCCCCTTCCACACCATCACCGACGCCTGCGCGGAATACGGGCTGGACGAGGCCGCCTTCCGCGCGGACCTGCGCCATGCGATGACGGACTAGCCCTGCGGATCGCTCAGCAACACCAGCCGGTGCGGATCGGTCACCACGATATGTTTGCGGGTGGACCGCACCACCCCGTCCTTTTCCCATCGCGACAGAAGGCGGCTGACCGTGTGCAGCGTCGTGCCGGTCATGTCGGAAATGTTCTGCCGCGTCACCGGAAAGGCGATCTCGATCCCCTCGTCGGTCTTTCGGCCGCTCTGGTTGGCCATCCGCAGCACGGCCGAGGCCACGCGCTGTTCCACCGCCTGGGTGGCCATTTCGGTCAGCGTGTCCTGGATCTGTCCCAGCCGCTGGCCCAACGTCCTGTAGCTTTCGGTCGCAAAGCCCTCGTACTCGCGCGTGAACCGCTCCCACAGCCCCACGGGCCAGGACAGCGCCAGCGATTCCGCCGCGGCGACGGCGGTGGCCGGATAGGTGTTGCGCTGCAAGGCCGGGGCGATCCCGAACAGCTGGCCGGGCGAGATGTGCAGCACGATGATCTGCTCGCCGCCCTCGGTGGTGCGGACCACCCGCAGATAGCCGTCGAGCAGCAGATAGAAGCGGTCGGCCTCGAACCCTTCCTCAAAGATCGCGGTGCCCTCGTCATAGCGGCGCGAGGCCGCCTGATCGAGGATCTCGCGGATCTGGTCGCGGCCGAGGCGGCTGAAGGGCGGCAGCCCGGTCAGCAGGCTTTCATCGAGTCTGGGCATCACCTGTCCGGGAGTTTGTTTCAGAGCAACGTCGCGGAGGCCCGCATACACCATATCGGCTTCAGGACAAACAACCCTGAAAAGGAAAGGACGTTCCAATGATCAAATCCGTGATACTGGCCGCCTCGCTTGCCCTGGCCGCCGGCGCCGCCGCGGCCGAGACGCACGAGGTGCAGATGCTGAACCGCGGCGAGGCCGGGATGATGGTGTTCGAGCCCGCCTTCGTGAAGGCCGCGCCCGGCGACACGATTCATTTCGTGCCCACCGACAAGGGCCACAACGTGGAAAGCATCGACGGCATGCTGCCCGAGGGCGTGGACAGCTTCCGCACCAAGTTCAATCAGGAGTTCGAACTCGAGGTGACGCAGGACGGCGTCTATGGCGTAAAGTGCACGCCGCATTACGGCATGGGCATGGTCGCGCTCATCCAGGTGGGCGATCCGGTCAATCTCGACGCGGCCGGATCCGTGGATCACCGCGGCAAGGCGAACGACCGGATGTCGGCACTGCTCGATCAGGTTCAGTGACTCATTCGTCCCTGAGTTTCTGGACCGGAAAGGGGCGGTGCCGCCGGCGCCGCCCCTGACTTTTTTCAAGACGGAAGGTCATCCTCATGTCCGCGCGCATCCCCTATTCCGGCCCGGCCCTGCTGTCCGGCGGGTTCCGGCCCTTCTTCCTAGCGGCCCTCCTTTTCGGGCTGGCCGTCGTGCCGGTCTGGCTGGGCGTCTGGCGGGGCGAGCTGAGCCTCGGCGGGCCCTTCGCCCCCGTCGACTGGCATGTGCACGAGATGATCTTCGGCTATGGCAGCGCGGTGGTGGCGGGCTTCCTTTTTACCGCGGTGCCCAACTGGACCGGGCGGATGCCCGCCTGTGGATGGCCCCTGGCGACCCTGCTGGGGGTCTGGATTGCGGGACGGCTGGCGGTCGCCGGCGCCCTCGGGTTCGGACCGCTGGGAGTGATGGCGGTGGATGGCGGTTTTCTTCTCGCGGTGCTGGCCATGATCGCGCGGGAAATCGTGGCCGGCCGGAACTGGCGCAACCTCAAGGTGGTGGTGCCGGTGGGCCTGCT
>JAUIBJ010000166.1 GCA_030428025.1 Alphaproteobacteria bacterium | reverse complement strand
CGAACCTGCTTTCGACCAGCGCCGCCGGGTCGAAAGCAGGTTCGGCCTCGTCCTCGGCTGCGATTTCCGGTTCGTCCGCGAGCGGTTCCGCGTCGGCGGCAACCGGGGCTATCTCCGGTTCTTCCGTCTCTTCGGGGGCTTCCGCTTCGGCCGGCGTCTCTTGGGGCGCGTCGAGTGCGGCCACCGAGGTTACCGGCTCCTCCATCTCCTCGGACGTCTCGGATTCGGAGGGCGCGACTTCGGGTTCTTCAGCGGAGACCTCCACGGCCTCGGCGGCCGCTTCGGCGATCTCCGGCTCGGCCATTTCGGCCTCGTCTTCGATTTCGGCATGCTCGTGTTCGGGCTCCGCCATCTCGGGCTCGGCCATGTCTACCGGGGCTTCGGCTTCGGCGGTCTCGGCTTCGGGGATATCCGCCATCTCCGGCTCTGCCGTGTCGGCGGCGGCCTCGTCCACGCGGCCCGGGAAGGGCGCGGTCAGCGCGGCGCTCAGATCGGCGGCTTCCCGCGCAGCGGGCTCTTCCGCGGCTTTCTGCGGGGCGTCCTCGTCAATGGCCGGGGCAGGTTGGGGCTGAGGCTCGGGTTGGGGGGCGGTCCGTTCGGCGGCGCGCAACACGATCCGGCCCTCGGCCTCGTGCGCCTCCACCCGGCGGGCAATCTCGCGCTCGGCGATCCGCGCAAGCATCTCGGCATCCGGGGTCGGGGGTTCGGCCCCGAAATAACGGTCGTTCGACGCAAGGTCGCGGAAATACTCCGCAATTGCCTTCATCGTCTCGAAGGAATCGTCGAACCCCTCGAGCGTGCAAGAGAAGGTTCCGTAGGAAACTGTGAGAATTTTACTTGTACTTACCATAATGAAGCTCGCATTGCTCTGCCTGCAGCTTCCGTGTTTACCATGTTCGCCAAGACCAAAGCAGCCCGATTCTTGGATCATTACCGTATCATTTGGTGGTTAGAATGTGTTCTATTTCTTAATTTGCCGACAATATGCGGGGATTTTCTGTGATTGTTCGTGAATCCGGGCCAGTCACCCTGATCGGCGGGGCGGCCATCACGCGCGAGCGCCTTGCGGAGGCCATGGCGGTTGCGCCTCATGTGGTGGCGGCGGACAGCGGCGCCGACGCGGCGCTGGCGCATGGGGTGACGCCACGGGCGGTGATCGGCGATTTCGACTCGCTTAGCGCCGCGGGGCGCGAGGCTCTGCCGCCCGAGACCCTGCACCCGATCGCCGAGCAGGACAGCACGGATTTCGACAAATGCATGCGCAACATCCAGGCGCCGCTGGTGGTGGGCATCGGTTTTTCCGGCGCCCGGCTGGACCATCAGCTGGCCGCCTACAACACGCTGGTCCGACATCCTCATCGACGTTGCGTTTTGCTGGGAGAGGAGGAACTGGTGTTCCTTGCCCCGCCCGCACTGTCGCTGCCGCTGGCGGAGGGCACGCGCGTGTCGCTTTTCCCGATGGCGGCAGTCGAGGGGGTGTCCGAAGGGCTGGGCTGGCCGATCAATGGCCTGAACTTCGCCCCCGACGGGCGCGTCGGTACGTCGAATATCGCCATGGGTCCGGTGCATCTGGCGATGACGGCGCCCAAGATGCTGGTGATCCTGCCGGAAAGCGCCTTCGCGATCGCCGCGCGCGCCCTGCTGGAGGCCACAGCGGTCTGGACCGCGCCCTGACGACGCGTCAGGGCGGCGGGGCCGGCCGCCGTTCGAGATGGCGTTCGCGGAAGAAGACGTAGAGCCCCGAGACCACGATCAGCGCGATGCCGGCAAAGGCCAGTGGACCGGGCAGATCGCCGAAGATCATATAGCCCAGAACCGTGGCGCCGACGATTTCCAGATACTGGATCGGCGCCAGCAGCGAGGCCGGCGCGAAGGTGAGCGCGAAGCTGATGCAGACATGGGCCAGCGTGGCGATGAGCCCGACACCTGCCAGCAGCCACAACTCGCGCGGGCCCGGCCAGCTCGGGTCGAGCGGGCCCACGCCCGAACCGTCGAACGCCGCCAGCACCGGCACCGCCAGCACCAGCGCGGCGATGCCGGTATAGGCCTGCAGGGTGATCGGATGCATGCGCGTCGCCATCCGCCGGGTGAGGATCATGTAGAAGGCGAAGCAGAGCGCGGTCACCAGCGGCAGGAAGGCGGCGAACCCCACCTCCTCGAAACTGGGCTGGATGATCAGCAGCGCGCCGGCAAAACCGATGCCGCAGGCGATGTAGCGGCGCGGGCCGATGGGTTCGCCCAGAAGCAGCCCGCCCAGAAGCGTGAGGATGAAGGGCTCGACGAAGAAGATGGCGATGGCGTCGGCGATGGGCATCACCCGAAGGGCCGAGAAGAAGAAGGCGGTGGCCACCAGGATGAGCGCCGCGCGCACGAGGTGCAGCCCCGCCTCGCGCACCCCCGGCCGGTGCAGCCAGCCGAAGGCCAGCGCCAGCGGCAGGAGCAGCACCGCCTGCGCCAGAAAGCGTGTGGCCGCGATCTGGCCCACGGCCACGGCATCGCCGATCAGCTTGGCGCAGGCATCCATCGCCGGGGCGATCAGGGAAAACCCGACCATCAGCAGAATGCCCAGAGAGGTCTTTCCGCCGGGGCCTGACATCTGCAACTCCTTCACCACGCGCGGCGGGCTGCGCCGCCCGTCCCTCCTTCCCCGAAACCGGGGGATTGTCAAAGAGCGGCGCCCACGGGCGCGCCCGGAATTTGCGCAAATTCCGGGCAAGAAAATGTGCGTTTTCTTGCCCGTTTTCCGCGCGGAAAACGGTGCCCCGCCCGCCTCAGCAGTTGGGGATGTTGACCGCCAGCCCGCCGAGCGAAGTTTCCTTGTATTTCTCGCTCATGTCCGCGCCGGTCTGGCGCATGGTCTCGATACAGGCGTCGAGCGGCACCAGATGCGTGCCGTCGCCACGCAGGGCGAGGCTCGCCGCGCTCACCGCCTTGATCGCGCCCAGACCGTTGCGCTCGATGCAGGGCACCTGCACCAGCCCCTTCACCGGGTCGCAGGTCATGCCCAGGTGATGCTCGAGCGCGATCTCGGCGGCATTCTCGATCTGTGCCGGCGTGCCGCCCAGAACGGCGGCAAGGCCCGCCGCGCCCATGGCGCTGGCGCTGCCCACCTCGGCCTGACAGCCCGCCTCGGCGCCCGAGATCGAGGCGTTGTATTTGACCAGCCCGCCGATGGCGGCGGCAGTCAGCAGGAAATCCTCGACCTTCGCCTCGGTGGCGCCGGGCACATGGTCGAGCCAGTAGCGGATCACCGCCGGCACCACGCCGGCCGCGCCATTGGTCGGCGCGGTCACCACCTGCCCGCCGGCGGCATTCTCTTCGTTCACCGCCATCGCATAGGCGCTGATCCAGTCGTTGATCTTGTGCGGCGCGTTGAGGTTCGTGCCCCGCTCGGCCAGAAGCGCGTCGTGAATGCCCTTGGCGCGGCGTTTCACCTGCAGGCCGCCGGGCAGGATCCCGTCGGTTTCCAGACCGCGCTGGATGCAGCCGTTCATCACCTCCCAGATCCGGGCCACGCCCGACCGGAGGTTCTCGGGCCCCCCGCGCGAGATCTCGTTGGCCTTCTTCATCTCGGCGATGGACTTGCCCGAGGTCTCGGCCATCTCCAGCATCTCGGCGGCGGACTTGAACGGGTAGGGCACCGGGTCGCCCTCTTCGGTATTGCGGCCGGCGGCAAGCTCTCCCTCGGTCATCACGAAGCCGCCACCGATGGAGTAGTATGTCTCCTGCAGGATCACGTCGCCCTGGGCGTCGGTGGCCATCAGGATCATGCCGTTGGCATGGCCGGGCAGGTTGGGGCCGAAATCGAAGATCAGGTCGTCCTTGGGGTGGAAGTCCAGCTCTGGCAGGCCGGGCGGGCAGACCTTGCCGGTCTCGCGGATCTGTTCCAGCACCGTCTCGGCCTTGTCGTTGTCATAGGTCTCGGGGCGGAACCCGGCGAGGCCCAGCACGGTGGCACGGTCGCTGGCATGGCCCACGCCGGTGAAGGCCAGCGAGCCGTGCAGCGAACCCCTGAGCCCCCGGAACTCGAAGGGTGAGGCGCGCATCAGGTCGAGGAACCGCGCCGCCGCCACCATCGGCCCCATCGTGTGCGAGGAAGACGGGCCGATGCCCACTTTGAACATGTCGAAGACGGAGAGAAACATCAGGTGGCGCTGCCTTCCGGTGGTTTTGCGTATGCGGGCGCGGTAAAGGGGCGGTCCCCCAAGCCCTCTGCATGTATCGCAGCCGCGACGGCGCTGCAATCTTCGAGCCGGCGGAGCATGGCTAGAAGATACGGCCAGCCGCCGATGTCGAACCAGCTGTTGTCTTCGGCTCCCGGGTAGAGCCGGGCCCAGCGGACCAGGCAGGCGAGATAGAAATCGAGCACCGACGGGGTGGGGCCGCCCAGCCATGCGTGCCCTTCGGCGGCGGTGGCCTCGAGCAGGTCGAGGTGGCGGGCGATCTGCGTCTTCATCCCCTCGCGCAGGATCTTTTGGGCCGCGGTGTCGGCGCCGACATACTGATCGGGATAGAAGCGCAACCGCAGCGCCACATGCAGCGTGTTGGAGGTGAAGAACAGCCATTTCAGGAACGCCGCGCGTTCGGCGCTGTCGGGTGCGGGGCCGAGCCCCCCGTGCCGGTCCGCAAGCCACAAGAGGATCGCGCCGGTCTCGAAAACCGGGCCATCGGGCGTTTCGAGCACCGGGATCAGACCGGCGGGGTTGAGCCGCAGATAGGCGGGTGCCTTCTGCCCCTGGGCCGCGCGGTCGACGAGGACGGTGTCATAAGGCACCCCCAGTTCTTCCAGCGCCAGCCGGATGATCAGCGAGGCGTTGTCGGGGGCGTAATGCAGGCGATAGGTGCTCATGGCGCGGGCCTTAGGGCCGAGCGCCGGGGCTGTCCTGCCTGAAAGCGACCATGGCGGACGGGATTGTGCCGCCGGGGCGGAGCAGGGCGGTTTTAACCGGCCCTTCACCAAGCCCGGCTAGCCTTCGGGGGCTGCTCTTCGAAAGGAGGCCCGTCATGAAAACCGGATGGATACTGCTGTTGCTCGCAACGCTCTGGCTTGCGATCTTCGGATCGGCGCCCGGTCGCGCCGTGACCCTGCCGATGCAGGTGGGGGTGGCGCCACCGCGCTGATCGGCCACCGATTCGCGGCATTTGCCCCTCGCGCCGCCCCGCCAACTCTCCTATAAGCACCGAAGAGCCATGGGGAGGCGTGCATATGTCCGGAGAATTGTCGCCCATCGACAAGGCCAAATTCGTGGCCGCCAAGCGAAGCGTCGACTTCGTCGAGGACGGGATGCGCGTGGGCCTCGGCACCGGAAGCACCGCAGCCTGGATGGTGCGCTGCCTTGGCGAACTGGTGCGCGACGACGGGCTGAAGATCCGCGGCGTGCCCACCTCGACCCGAACGGCCGAACTGGCCCGTGACGTCGGCATCGAGGTGATCAGCCTCGACGAGGCGAAGTGGCTGGACATCACCATCGACGGGGCCGACGAGTTCGACGGCAATCTGAACCTCATCAAGGGCGGCGGCGGGGCGCTTCTGCAGGAAAAGATCGTCGCCACCGCTTCGGATCAGATGATCGTGATCGCCGATGCCGGCAAGGAAGTCGAGACGCTGGGTGCCTTCCCCCTGCCGGTCGAAGTGATTCCCTTCGGCTGGCAGACCACCCGCGCATTGATCGAGGAATTGCTGATCAGCATGGACGTGCTGGGCCGCGATGCCTCGCTGCGGATGAACGGCGGGCATCCCTTCGTCACCGACGAGGGCAATTACATCCTCGACCTGCATCTGGGCCGCATCGGCAACCCGCATCAGCTGGCACTGGCGATGAACCAGATGCCGGGTGTGGTTGAAAACGGGCTGTTCATGGATATCTGCGACATCGTGATACTCGGCCACGGGGATGGCAAGGTCGAGACACGCGATATCAACGAGGGCACGGTCGAGGAAGATCGTCTGGATTTCGTGGAATCCGACAACCTCTTCACCGATCTGCAGGACTGAGGCGCGGACGGGATGGCATTCGACTACGACCTATTCGTGATCGGCGGCGGCTCTGGCGGCGTGCGCGCCGCTCGCGTGGCGGCACAGACGGGGGCAAAGGTGGCGCTGGCCGAGGAAGACCGCTATGGCGGCACCTGCGTGATCCGGGGCTGCGTGCCCAAGAAGCTGATGGTCTTCGCCAGCGAATATCCCGGCCATATCAAGGACGCCCATGCCTATGGCTGGAAGGTCAAGGCGGGCGGGTTCGACTGGTCCGGGTTCAAGACGCGCCTGCATTCGGAGCTGGACCGGCTCGAAGAGGTCTACCGCACCATCCTGAAGAACAACGGGGTGGACAGCTTCGACGCCCGCGCACGGCTGGGCGACGCGCATACGGTTGAACTGTCCACCGGCGAGAGCTTCACCGCCAAGCATATCCTCGTGGCCACGGGCGGGCGTCCGGTCAAGCCCGACCTGCCCGGTGCCGGGGACGGGCTGACCTCGAATGACATTTTCCATCTGGATGCGTTGCCAAAATCCATGCTGATCATTGGCGGCGGCTATATCGCCTGCGAATTCGCCGGCATCCTTAACGGTCTGGGCGTGCAGGTGACGCAGTTCTATCGCGGTGCCCAGATCCTGCGCGGCTTCGACGAGGAGGCGCGCGGGCTGATCGCTGACGAAATGATCCAGTCCGGTGTCGACCTGCATCTGGGCACCACGATCCTGTCGATGGAAGCCGGCGAGGGCGGCTATCGGGTCAAGGCCACCAACGGCACCGAGCGGGTGTTCGAAAAGGTGATGTTCGCCACCGGCCGGGTGCCCAACACCGCCGATATGGGGCTGGAGGAGGCGGGCGTGACGCTTGGCCGCAAGGGCGAGATCGTGGTCGACAAGTACAGCCAGACGGCCGTGCCCTCGATCTATGCCATCGGCGACGTGACCGACCGGGTGAACCTGACGCCGGTGGCGATCCGCGAGGGGATGGCCTTCGTGGAAACGGTGTTCTCGGGCAATCCCACCCCGGTCGATCACGACCTGATCCCGACGGCGATCTTCACCCAGCCGGAATTCGGCACCGTGGGCCTGTCGGAGGAAGCGGCGCGTGAGCAGGAGCCGATCGAGGTCTACGCCACCTCGTTCAAGCCGATGCAGCAGGCCTTTGCCGGCCGGGCCGACCGGGTGCTGATGAAACTGGTGGTCAGCCGG
>JAUIBJ010000165.1 GCA_030428025.1 Alphaproteobacteria bacterium | reverse complement strand
TGAGCCGGCGATTGGCGCGGTAGACCTCCATGTTGGCCTCCAGTTCCTCGCGGCAGTCCATCGCCGCGAGCGCGGCCACCTGGCTGGCATGGGGCGGGCAGATGAAGAGGTTCTGCGCCAGCCGCTCGATGACGCGCACATGATCCTCGGGCACCACCATCCAGCCCACGCGCCAGCCGGTCATCGAGAAATACTTGGAAAACGAGTTGATGACGTAAGCCTCGTCGCTGATCTCCAGCGCGCTTACGGCCTTCTTCTCATACTCTATCCCGTGATAGATCTCGTCGCTGATGAAGGACGCGCCCTGCCCCGCCGCCGCCTCCATCAGTGCCTCGAGATCCCCGCGCCCCAGCATCGTGCCGGTGGGATTGGCGGGGCTTGCCACCATCAACCCGTCGAGCGACAGCCCCTTCAGATCCTCCGGCACCGGCTGCAGGCGGTGTCCCGCCGCCGTCTCGATATCCACCGGCACAAGGTCGAGCGCCCGCAATATCTGGCGGTAGCTGGGATAGCCCGGCGCCCCGATCCCCACCCGTGCGCCGGTGTCGAAAAGCGCGGTGAAGGCCAGGATGAACGCCCCCGATGAGCCCGGCGTGACGATCACCCGGTCGGGTGAAAGGTCGATATCGTACCACTCGCCATAAAGCCGGGCGATGCGCGTGCGCAGCGCCGGCAGGCCGAGCGCCACGGTATAGCCCATCGCGTCCCGCTCCATCGCCCGGGCGAGCGCCGCGCGCGCGCCTTCGGGCGCGGGCGTGCCGGGCTGGCCCACCTCCATGTGGATGATGTGGCGCCCTGCCTCCTCGGCCTTCCGCGCGGCCTCCATCACGTCCATCACGATAAAGGGATCGACGTCAGATCGGGTTGAGTTCCGCATGGATTTCTTCCTAGACTGTCCCAAATATCTCCCCCGGGTTGCACTGGAAAGAGACGCGCCGTCAATGCACCTTGTCCGTTTTCTCCTGATCGCCCTCATGCTGACGGCCACGCTTGCCGCGCCGGCCCGGGCCGCGACGCTGCTGCGCGATCCGGATATCGAGCACGCGCTCAAACAGCTTGCCCGCCCGGTGCTGAAAGCGGCGGGGCTGGGCGCCACCCGGCTCGACATTCTCATGGTCGACGACCGCACGCTCAATGCCTTCGTGGCCGACCAGAACCACATTTTCATCCATTCCGGTCTGCTGACCAAGATGAAGTCGGCGGCGATGCTGCAGGCTGTCATCGCCCATGAGGCCGCCCATATCACCAACGGCCATCTGGCCCGGCGTCCGGTCAACCTGCGCAATGCCCGCACCGCCGCCGGTATCGGGGCGGTTCTGGCCGCCGCCGCCGCCGTGGCCTCGGGACAAAGCCAGGTGGCGGGCGCCGCCGCGATTGGCGCGGCCAACACCGCCCAGCGGCTGTTCTTCGCACATACCCGGTCCGAGGAGAACGCCGCCGACCAGAGCGGCATGCGTTATCTGGCCGGCGCCGGGATCGACCCGCAGGGCATGGTCGAGGTGATGGACATCTTTCGCGGCCAGGAACTGCTTTCCGAGTCGCGGCAGGATCCTTATGCGCGCACCCACCCGCTTTCGCGCGACCGCTATCGCGTGGTCCAGCGGCTGGCCGCCGGCTATGCCGATGCCAAACGCGAGGAAAGGAACAGCGAATACTGGTTCCAGCGCGCGAAGGGCAAGCTCACCGCCTTCCAGCTATCCCCGAAATGGACGCTGAACCGCGTGGGCGAGAGCGGGTATGCCGATATCAAGGCCATGCGCGAGGCCGTGGCCTGGCATCGCCGGGCCGATACGGGCCGGGCCGTGGCCGCGATCGACCGGGCCATTGCCGCGCGCCCCGACGACCCGTTCTATCACGAGTTGAAGGGCCAGATTCTGATCGAAAGCCGTCGATTCGACGCCGCCGTGGGCGCCTATGCCAATGCCGCGCGGCTTGCGCCGAAGAACGCGCTGATCCTCGGCGCCTATGGCCGCTCGCTTCTGGCCGCGGGCCAGACCCGGGCCGCGGTGAAACATCTCGAAGCCTCCTATGCCCGCGACGGGCGCGACCCGCGGGTCCTGCGCGATCTGGCGCAGGCCTATGCCCAGCTGGGCCAGACCGGGCAGGCCTCGCTGGTCACCGCCGAGCGCTATGCGATGACGGGCCGCTTGTCGGACGCGGGTATTCATGCCAAACGCGCCTCAGACCTTCTGCCGCGCGGCTCGACCGGCTGGCGGCGGGCGCAGGACGTATTGGCGGCAGCCGAGCGCGCCGCCAGAGACAAGAATTAGAGACACGGAGACATCTGACCCCATGACACGCCCCCTTCTGCCCGCGCTGGCCCTGTCGGCCGCCTGCGCCCTGCCCGCCGCCGCGCTGGACCTCGAGACGATGAGCGACGCCGAGCGCCAGGCCTTCCGCGCGGAAATCCGCGCTTATCTTCTGGAAAACCCGGAAGTCATCATGGAGGCCGTGGCGGTGCTGGAAGAACGCCAGTCCGCCCAGCAGACCGAGGCCGACAAGGATCTGGTGGCCGCCAATGCCGAGGCCATCTTCGACGACGGCCATTCCTGGGTCGGCGGCAACCCCGAGGGCGACATAACCCTGGTGGAGTTCATGGATTACCGCTGCGGCTATTGCCGGCGGGCAGCCCCGGATGTGGCCGACCTGATCGAGTTCGACGGAAATATCCGCTTCGTGATCAAGGAATTCCCAATTCTGGGCGAGGAATCGATGCAGTCGGCCCGTTTCGCCATCGCCACACAGCAGATCGCGGGCGACGACGCATACGAGGCCGTGCATGACGCGCTGATGGCCTTTACCGGCGAGATTTCGGAAACCTCCCTTCGCCGACTGGGCGAGACACTGGGGCTCGAGACCGATCCGATCATCGCGCATATGGACAGCCCCGACGTGACGGCGGTGATCGCCGCCAATCACCAGTTGGCGCAGAAGCTGGGCATTTCCGGCACCCCCTCCTTCGTGATGGAAGACCGGATGCTGCGCGGCTATCTGCCGCGCGAGGCGATGGAGGAACTGGCCGCAGAGATCCGCGCCGAGTCGTGAGGGGGCTGCTTCTGGCCGCCTGTCTGGCCGGTCCGGCGGCGGCCGGGACCGATTTTTCCGACCTCAGCCCGTCGGAACGTGCGATTCTCGGGCAGGAAATCCGTGCGGTTCTGCTGACCCTGCCGGAGCTTCTGCCGCGGGACGCCCCCGGCGCCGTGCCGGAGGCGGCGGAGCCTTACGCCGACGAGATAGACAGCGATCTGGCCCGGCTGAAAGCGCATGAAAAGGCGTTGTTCGGCCCCGCCTTGCCCGGTTTCGGCCCCAGGGACGCGGCGCAAACCATCGCCCTCTTCACACGCCCCGATTGCGAGGCGTGCACCCGTGCCGAGGCCGACCTGCGAGCGCTCGCCCAACGGTTCGACCTGCGCGTCACCATCCTCGACATGGACGAGAACGCCGCGCTGGCCGACAGTCTGCAACTCGACATGGCCCCCAGCTACGTCTTCCCCAACCAGATGCTGCGCGGGCACATCCCGGCAATCGTGTTGGAGAGATACCTGAAGGACTGACATCCGCCCGGAATCACGGCCGAAGGCCGCCGCACCCGTCCCGGTACATCACTCCGCCGCCTGTGGCTCCGCCTCGCCCGCCTCGATCTCCGCCGCGCGCTTTTCGACCTCCTCGACGATATGGTCGATCATCCGCTCGTTGGTCATCTTGTGGCTGGCCTTGCCCGCCAGATAGACCATGCCCGAGCCGGCCCCGCCGCCGGTAAAGCCCACATCGGTCATCAACGCCTCGCCCGGCCCGTTCACCACGCAGCCGATGATCGAAAGGCTCATCGGCGTCTTGATGTGCTCCAGCCGCTTTTCCAGCACCTCGACCGTTTTGATAACGTCGAAGCCCTGCCGTGCGCAGGAAGGGCAGGAGATGATGTTGACGCCCCGGTGCCTGAGCCCCAGCGACTTGAGGATCTCATACCCCACCTTAACCTCTTCCACCGGATCGGCCGAAAGGCTTACCCGCAGTGTGTCGCCGATCCCCATCCACAGCAGGTTGCCCAGACCGATAGCCGACTTGATCGTTCCCGACATCAGCCCGCCGGCTTCGGTGATGCCCAGATGAATGGGCGCGTCACACTGATCGGCCAGTTGCTGATAGGCGGCGGCGGCCATGAACACGTCGCTCGCCTTCACCGAGATCTTGAACTCGTGGAAATCGTTGTCCTGCAGGATGCGCATGTGCTCCATGCCGGATTCCACCATCGCATCCGGACAGGGCTCGCCATATTTCTCCAGCAAGTGCTTTTCGAGGCTGCCGGCGTTTACCCCGATCCGCATCGAACAGCCATGATCACGCGCGGCCGCGATCACCTCGCGCACGCGATCGGGCTTGCCGATATTCCCGGGATTGATCCGCAGGCAGGCCGCGCCCGCCTCGGCGCTCTCGATCCCGCGCTTGTAGTGGAAATGGATGTCGGCCACGATCGGCACCGGGCTCTCGCGCACGATCTCCTTCAGCGCCTTGGAACTGGCCTCGTCGGGCACCGAGACCCGCACGATATCCGCCCCCGCCTCGGCTGCGGCCTGAACCTGCGCCACGGTCGCGGCCACATCCGTGGTGGCGGTGTTGGTCATGGTCTGCACGCTGATCGGAGCGCCACCGCCGACGGGCACATCGCCAACCATGATCTGACGGCTGGTCCGGCGGTGAATGCTGCGCCAGGGACGGATGGGGTTGACCGACATCGGCAAAGCCTCCGGGATGATTGCTAGGGTATTGCCGCGAACATAAGGACGCAGGCCGGACGTGGCAATCGGGGTGCGGCGGATTGAGGCTTGCGGGCTCAGTCCTGCCCGACCGCCGCGCCCTGCAACTCGGCCACATAGCGCGACAGATCCTGATCCCGACTGAGATCGGCCAACTCGAACCGCTCGGTCAGAGCCTCGGCCGCCAGAGCCAGGTTCGACGTCACCGACCCGCTCGGCCCAACCGGGCCGAAATGCTTGCCGTCCACCTCGAAATAGACTGCACCCGATTCCCCCACCCGCAACGTCGGTGGATCCTCGGTTTCGGGCACGTCATAGGTGTCGCCGCCGTTCAGGATGCCTTCGAACACCACGCTGCCATCGGCGGCGCGCACCCGCACCCAGGCCGGGCGCACGGCCACCAGCCGCACGCCGGGGCGCGGATCGGCCACCACCTGCGGTGTCGGCGTCGGCGTGGCCTCGTCCGGGTCCTCGCCCTGCACCACGCTGGCCACGACCGAATCGATCGATGCGCCCGCCGGGTCGCGGTCGGCCGCGGGCAGCGACGGGAACGCGCCCACCTCGGACGGATCGAGCGTGGAAATCGGCCCGTCCCGTGCGACCATCACCGGCACGTCCAGCGCCTCAGGCCGGTATAGCCGGTCGAGCCCGTCCTCGGCCGCGGGTCCGGTATTGCCGGCCAGGCGAGCGGGATCTTCGGAGGGGTCGGCCGGCGCCGGCACCGCCCCGTCGAGCGGGTCGAGATCGGTCAGCACGTCGGGGGTGTTCTCCACAGGGGCGAACTGCACACGCTGGATTTCATTGAGTACGGCCCAGCCGCCATAGCCGATGCCGCCGATCAGCGCGACCAGAACCAGCGCCGAACCGATGGCGCCCGGTTCGATGCCGCTGAAGATGCTTTCGCGTGCCGGCAGGAAGGGCGTGGCTGGCGCGATCAGAGGATCACGCTCGCGCGCCGGGGTCCGGCGCACGGATTCCTCGGGCTTGCGGCTGCGCGAGGCGCCGGCGGACATGCCGTGCGCCACCGAAAAGCCGCATTCGGCGCAAAACTTGTCAAAGGTCTCGTCCGGGTCGAGCCCCAGATAGCGCGCGTAGGAGCGCACATAGCCGGGAATGAAGCCGGGCGTGTCGAAGGCTTCGGGGTCGGCGTTCTCGATGGCGGCGATATAGGAGGCGCGGATACGGATTTCACGCTCCACATCCAGCAGAGACTTGCCAAGCGTCGCACGCTCGCCGCGCATCATGTCGCCAAGGCGCAGGTCGTAGGCGTCAAAGCCCTTGGGCTCTTCCGCCTCCAAACGAGGATCAGCCGTTTTTCTGCGGCGTATGGCCATGCAACCTGCCCCTTACAACCCGTTGCCTGTTAGTCCGAAACACGATTCGGTGTCTGCTTTTTTGTTTACAACAGGTTATCACAGCACAACATATATTGCACGTGCGGCGTAATCAGGCGGACAATTCGGCGCGATTCAGCGCGCAGTGACTCCAGAGTTCATCCATCGCGCGAACGAGCCGGTCCATCTCCTCGGGGCCGTGCACGGGCGAGGGCGTGAAACGCAGCCGCTCGGTGCCTCGGGGCACGGTGGGGAAATTGATCGGCTGCACATAGATGCCGTAGCGCTCGAGCAGCATATCGGAAAGCTTCTTGGTATGCACCGGGTCGCCCACGATCACCGGAACGATATGGCTGCCATGGTCGATCAGCGGCAGCCCCATCGCCTTCAGCCGGGTCTTGAGGATCTTCGCCTGGGTCTGGTGCCTTTCGCGCAGAGCGTGGTCGCGCTTGAGATGCGAGACCGAAGCCGCGGCGCCGGCCGCGACCGCCGGCGGCAGGGAGGTGGTAAAGATGAAGCCCGGCGCATAAGACCTTATCGCGTCGCACATTTTCTCGCTGGAGGCGATATAGCCGCCCATCACGCCAAAGGCCTTGGCCAGCGTCCCGTTGATGATGTCGAGCCGGTGCATCAGCCGGTCGCGCTCGGCCACTCCTGCGCCCCGGGGCCCGTACATGCCAACCGCGTGCACCTCGTCGATATAGGTCAGCGCGCCGAATTCGTCGGCCAGATCGCAGATCGCCTCGATCGGCCCGAAATCGCCATCCATCGAATAGACGCTCTCGAAGGCGATGAGCTTGGGGGCGTCGGGATCGTCGGCCTCGATCAATTCGCGCAGATGGGCCACGTCGTTGTGCCGGAAAATCCGCTTGGCCCCGCCATTGCGGCGCACGCCCTCGATCATCGAGGCATGATTCAACTCATCGCTGTAGATGATGAGGCCGGGGAACAGTTTCGGCAGGGTCGACAGCGTCGCGTCATTGGCGATGTAGGCACTGGTAAAGAGCAGCGCGGCTTCCTTGCCATGCAGGTCCGCCAGTTCCGATTCGAGACGCTTGTGATAGACGGTCGTGCCGGAGATATTGCGCGTTCCGCCCGACCCCGCACCGGTGGCGTCGATGGCCTCGTGCATCGCCTGAA
>JAUIBJ010000164.1 GCA_030428025.1 Alphaproteobacteria bacterium | reverse complement strand
CGCCCGACACGATCATGTCGTCGGCCCGGCCGTGGAAGTAATAGAAGCCTTCGGTGTCCTTGGAAAACAGGTCGCCGGTATAGATCCAGCCGGCCTTCAGCTTCTTCTGGGTCTCGAAGGGCTTGTTCCAGTAGCCTTCCATCGCCTGCGGCCCGCGCACGATCAGCTGGCCGATCTCGCCGGCAGGGACGGTTTCGCTGGGGGGCACCTCGCGGCCGGGGTCGTTGACGATCACCCGGCATTCCGAAATCAGGGTCGGCTTGCCGCAGGAGCCCAGCTTGGCCAGCGCGTCCTCGGGGTGCAGCACCAGCGTGAGGGACGCTTCGGTCATGCCGTAGCCATTGTAGATGTTGGGGCAGAACTCGGCGATCACCCGCTCCATCGTGGCCGAGGAAATGGCCGCGCCGCCGGTGGTGATCAGCCGCAGCGTCGAGACGTCGTATTCCTTGAAGCGCGGGTGAAACAACATCTCCTGGATCTGGGTGGGCACGGCGAACAGCGTGGTGATCCGGTGGGCTTCGATGGTCTCCAGCGTCTTTTCCGCCTCGTACCGGCCGATCACCACATTGGTGCCGCCGACCATCAGATGCGGCAGGAAATAGGCCTGCATCCCGCCCACATGGTAAAGCGGCGCGATATGCAGCGCGTTGTCACGGTGCGACAGCGAATATTCCATCACGCAGTTCATGGCGATGGCCATGTCGTTGGCATGGGTATGGATCACGCCCTTGGGCCGCCCGGTGGTGCCGGAGGTATAGACCAGCGCCGAGATGTCGGTGCTGTCGGGCGCCGGGCGGGGCTCGTCGCGGTCCTCGGTCTCTTCGGCCAGCGTGTCGAAATGGTGATGGCCCTCGGGGATATTGGCCACGTCATAGGCGCAACCGATGAAATCGTGCACCGAACGGACCTGTGCCGCGATCTTGAGAGCGTTGTCGGTCAGGCTGCGGCCATAGACCAGAACCCGGGCGCCGGAATCCTGGATGATATAGGCGGCCTCGCCGGGGCTGAGGCGGAAGTTCAGCGGCACCGCCACGGCACCGAGGAACTGGCAGGCGAAATAAGTCGTGACCGAGTTCTCCGAGGTCGAGACGTAGAAGGCGACACGGTCGCCGGGGCGCACACCGAGATCGGAGAGCGCCTGGGCGAAGCGGCGCACGCGGCCCAGCCATTCGGTATAGGTCCAGCGCCGCTCTTCAAAGACGAGCGCGGTGTGATCGGGGTAGCGGTCGGCCGAAGCCTCGAGCAGACGGGCGATGTTCATCGCTTGGGATTCCTGATGAGGGGGGTCAAAGGTTGGGTTTGATCGACGGCATCTCGCTGGCCGCGATCAGGTATTTGCACATCTCCGACGAACCGCCGACGATGGGCAGCGCGCGGGCGTCGCGGTAAAGCTGTTCGGCCCGGCCATACTGGCGCGTCACGCCGTCGCCGCCGAGGATCTGCACGGTGCGGTCGGTGCAGAACACCGCCGTTTCGGTGGCCACCAGCTTGGCCTGGCTGGCCTCCCGCATCAGTTCCTTGCCGCCGATGCCGGAATCGTACATCTTCGCCGCCCGATGGGTCAGCAGCTCGGCCGCGTCGATGCGCCAGCTCATCTGCGCGATCATGTCCCAGATCAGCTGTTTCTGGCCCAGCTTCTGGCCGAAGCTCACCCGCGTTTCGGCGTGATGCTTGGCGATCTCGAAGGCCGAGCGGGCGACGCCCAGGCCCGAACCGCCAAGGATCACGCGCTCGAAATTGAAGGCGCCCAGCATGATGCGAAAGCCGCCGTTCACCTCGCCCAGCAGGTTCTCTTCCGGAACCCGCACGCCGTCGAAACTGACCTCGCCCACGACACAGCCGCGCCGGCCCATGAAATCGTAGGTGCGCGGGAAGGACAGGCCGGGTGTGTCGGCCGGCACCACCACCGCCGTCATGCCCTTCTGCGGAGCCACATCGGCGTCGGTGATGCCCCAGACGATATAGACATCGGCCTTGGTGGCGTTGGAGATATAGCGCTTGAAGCCGTCGATCACCCATTCGCGGGTCTGCTCGTCGAAGCGGATGCGGGTTTCCATCCCGGCGCTGTCGGAGCCCACGTTGGGCTCGGTCATGCAGATCGAACCGACGGCCCGGCCTTCCAGGATCGGGGTGAGATAGGCCTCGCGCAGGGCGGGCCGGGCGTGCGCATGCAGCGGATAGGCGCAGGACAGCGCGGTGGCGATCGTCGTCTCGAAGGCGTAGTTGAGATGGGCCGCCTCCTCCGACAGGATGGTCGCATGGGTCAGGCCCGGCTTCGAGACCGGCCCCTCGTAGAGATCGGCGAACATCAGCTTCATGTAACCCGCCTCGCCCAGGGCCCGGACGACGGATTTGACCGCCTCCCAATCCTCGTCGCGCTCGATCGCATCGCAGCGCGGGGCCAGTTCGCGGGCCAGGAAGTCGCGGGCTTCGGCACGGAAGGCCCGGTCTTCGTCGTTGAGAAAGAAATCACGCATGTCAGGTGTCCTCAGGCGTCGTCGCGGACGAAATCGGGCACGCCCAGATTGTCGATCAGGCGGGCGGTTTCGCGGTGGATAAGGCTGATATTACTGTCGCGCACGGTGGGCAGCAGGTGCCGCGCCCGGCGCAGGGTGGCATAGTCGAGCGTCGCGGTGATCAGCTCCTCGCCGGTGCCGGCGACGGCCAGTTCGCGGCCGAACGGGTCGACGATGCGCGAGCCGCCCCAGAAGGTCAGCCCCTGCTCGGTGCCGGTGCGGTTGGCCATGATCACCGGCGCGCCGTACATCATCGCGTAGAAGCGGATGGTCAGGGCCCAGCCGGCGGGGTTGTCGAAATCGGCGCCCACCGCCTCGACGCCGGAACTGACCGGGGTGATCAGCAGCGTGGCGCCATGCAGAAAGGCCAGGTGGGTCAGCGCCGGGTTCCAGGCATCGGCGCAGATCAGAAGACCGGCGCGCCAGTCCTCGTCGATCTCCCAGGTTTCCACGAACCGGCCGGGGGCCACGTATTTGGCCTCTTCCAGCTTGCCGTAGGTGGGCAGGTTCACCTTGCGGTGGATATGCACCATGCGCCCGTTCCGGAGCACGGCGGAGGCGTTGTAGAACTGCGCGGCAGGACCTTCCTCGATGAAGCTGACCACCGTGGCCATGTCGCCCGCGGCCTCGGCCAGACGCGTCAGTCGCGGATCGGTGCGTTTCATCGCGCAGTCGAGCACATACTCGCCGCCGTGATGGCCGGTGAGCGAAAGCTCGGGAAGAACCAGAAGATCGAGGCCCGCCTCATGACCGCGCGCGATCCAGTCTAGATGGCGGTCCATGTTGGCATCGACATCGCCGATTTCGCTGGCGAACTGGGCGGCGCCGACATTGAGTTTGCGTGCGGTCATGACGAGAGCCCTTTGAGGGAAGGTTGGGGAGGAGGTGACCGGGGGCGCGCGGCGCGCCCCCGGAATGAGCGGCCTCAGTTCAGGCCATGCTCCTTGAGGAACTCGGCGGCGACGTTCTCGACCGAGACCTTCTCGACATCGACGCGGGCATTGAGGGCGGCCATCACGTCGTCATTCAGGATCGCGGCGACCTCGTTGAGGGTGCCGGCCAGTTCGGGGTTGGCATCCAGAACCTCCTGCCGGACCACGGGGGCCAGCGCATAGGCGGGGAAATAGCCTTTGTCGTCTGCCAGCACCGTGAAGTCGAAGGCGGGGATGCGCCCGTCGGTGGCGAAGACCAGACCCACATCGACCTGACCATCCTTCAGCGCCTGATAGACAAGGCCGGTATCCATGCGTTTGACGTTCGAGCGGCCGAATTCGAAGCCGTAGGCGTCCTGCAGCGGTTTCAGGCCGTCTGCGCGAGCGTAGAATTCGGCATTCGACCCGAAGGTCAGGTCGCCTTCGTTGTTGACGCGCTCGGCAAGGTCGGAAAGCGATTCAATGCCCTTTTCTTTCGCATCGGCTGCGCGCATGGCCAGCGCATAGGTGTTGTTGGCCTTCGAGGGGTCGAGCCAGACGATGCCCTTCTCGCCGTCCATTTCCTTGACCTTGGCATAGGTCTCGTCGGCGCTGAACGTGCCTTCCACCTTGTTGTAGGTGATGAGCGAGGTGCCGGTATATTCCCAGTAGACGTCGATCTGGCCATTTTCCATCGCCTGCCGGACGGCGGCAGAGCCCATGCCGGCACGGTTGTCGACGTCATAGCCCTTTGCTTCGAGAAGCTGCTCGGTGATCGACGAGAGCAGTTGCTGTTCGGTGAAGTTCTTGCCGCCGACGACGATGTCGGCTGCCTGGGCGCCCATGGCGGTGCCCACAAGGGCGAGGCCGGCCAGAGCGGTTTTGAGGGTCTTGAGCATTGAGGGCGTCTCCTATCGTAAAGCCCGGTTGCCCGCCTTGATTATCGCAGCGGGTTCACACCCTTGGGAATGAGGCGCAGTTGGCCCTGTCCCGTCAGGAAATCCACAAACACCGCCAGCAGCGCGGTCGGGATCGCACCCGCCAGCAGCATGCCGGTATCCATCAGGTCGATGCCGGTGAAAATCAGTTCGCCAAGCCCGCCGCCGCCGATCAGAAAGGCAAGCGGCGTGGTCCCGACATTGATGGCGAGCGCGGTGCGCACGCCGGAAAAGATCACGTAGAGCGCGTTGGGCAGCTCGACCCGCCAGAGGATCTGGGCGCCGGTCATGCCCATGCCGGTGGCGGCCTCCTTCAGGTGCGAGGGCACCGCCAGAAGCCCGGCATAGGTGTTGCGTACGATCGGCAGCAGCGAGGCCACGAAGAGCCCGAAGAAGGCCGGCGCAAAACCGATGCCGAGTACCGTCATCGACAGTGCGATCACCGCCAGCGTGGGGATGGTTGTGCCGATGTTGAAGATCTGCATGACGGTTTCCGCGCGCCGCTCCATCGAAGGCCGCGACAGCCAGATGCCGACAGGGATGCCGATCAGGATGGCCGACCCGCCAGAGGCCGCCACCAGCACCATGTGCTGCTGGCTGAGAAAGACGATATCCTCCCAGTATTCGGCGATCCGGTCGATCAGCCCGGCGGAGGTGATCCAGATGCCGAGTGCGAAGGCGGCGGCCGGGACAAGCCAGGCCGGCAGGGTGGGAATGCTGCGCATTGGGGTTCTCTCCGGTCTCAGGCCGCGTCGGCCCGGCGGTAGGTGGCGCCGAGCGCGCGGGTGACCGCGGGCTGGGTGACGGTGCCCACGAAGCGGCCGTTGTCGTCGACGCAGGCCAGCCACATGGTGTCATGGGCGAACATCTCGGACACGACGGCGCGCAGGTCGGCGCGCACCGGCACGGTCGCGGGCAGCGGATGGGCCAGTTCGGCCACGCTGCCGCGGGCGCCCTCGATCTCGTCGGCGGTCAGATAGCCCACGGGGCGGTGATCGGCGTCGATCACCACGGCGATGCGGTGACCGCTGGCCTGCAGCATCGCTGCCGCGTCGGCCACCTTGCCCTGCCGGGCGATGACCGGGGCCTCGGCGTCGACCACATCCTCGGCGGTGACCAGCCGCAGCCGTTTCAGGGTGCGGTCCGCGCCCACGAAATCTGCCACGAAGGGGTTGGCGGGATGCGCGAGGATCCGGTCGGGGCTGTCGTATTGCTCGATCTTGCCGGCCCGGAAGATGGCGATCTTGTCGCCCATCTTCACCGCCTCGTCGATGTCGTGGCTGACGAACATGATGGTCTTCTTCAGCTCAGCCTGCATCTTCAGGAACTCGTCCTGAATGATCTCGCGGTTGATCGGGTCGATGGCGCCGAAGGGCTCGTCCATCAGCATCACGGGCGGATCGGCGGCCAGCGCCCGGATCACGCCCACGCGCTGCTGTTGTCCGCCCGACAGCTCCTTGGGATAGCGGCGGAGAAACTGGTTTGGGTCGAGTCCGACCAGATCGAGCAATTCGGAGGCGCGCGTCCTGGCCTTTTTCATGTCCCAGCCCAGAAGGCGGGGAACCACGCAGATGTTCTCCTCGATCGTCATGTTCGGAAACAGGCCGATCTGCTGGATCACATAGCCGATCTTGCGGCGCAGCTCGATGTCATTGAGCCGGGAGGTGTCTTCGCCATTGATGAAGATCTGGCCGCTGGTGGGCGGGATCAGGCGGTTGATCATCTTGAGCGCAGTGGTTTTGCCGCAGCCGGACGGGCCGAGCAGGATGCATATCTCGCCCGACGGCACCTCCATGGTGACATTGTCGGCGGCGGTCACGGTACCGCTCGGGGTTTTGAAGGTCTTGGTCAGGTTTTCGAGGCGGATCATCGGGGGTGGTCCTTTCGGGAGAGGCGTTGCGTCAGCGGGTCAGGCCGGCAGGGGTCAGGCGCTTCTGCACTTGCAGCAGCACCCAGTCGGCCAGGATGGCGAGCAGCGATACCGCGACCGCCCCGGCGATGAGTTGGCGCGGATCGGTCTGGGTGATCCCGCGGGAGATGAGCACGCCCAGACCGCCGGCGCCGATATAGGCGGCGATGGCGGCGACGCCGATATTCATGACCACGGCGGTGCGCACGCCGGCCATGATCACCGGCACAGCGATTGGGATTTCGACCTGCCAAAGGCGCTGCATCGCGGTCATGCCCATGCCGCGGGCGGCCTCGCGAAGGGCGGGGTCGACATTGGTGATGGCTGTGTAGGTGTTGCGCACAATGGGCAGCTGCGAATAGAGCAGGATGGCGATCACCGCCGGCAGCCAGCCGATGCCCTGCCCGATCAGCGAAAGAACCGGGATCATCAGGCCGAAGAGCGCGATGGACGGGATTGTCACGATGATCGAGGCGACATAGAGCACCGCGTCGGCAACCGCCCGGTTCTGGGTGATGGCGATACCGATCGGCACGCCCGTCAGAATGGCCAGCCCGACCGCAACGGCGACGATCGAGATATGCTCGACGGCCATGTCCGCGATCACCGGGAGGTTGTTCAAGACGAATTGAATCGTCTCCATGCCCTGTCCTTTCGAAGGTTCCATCAGGGAGGACGCTTCCGGCGATCCTCCGTTGGACAGGCTTTTAGTCTGATCTTTCGGGAAAGGTGTTACAGCGGCCGGCCAATGTTTTGCATCCTGCCGACAACCTTCTCCCTTTGGCGCCGACGGATGGCCGATGGGGCTTCGCCAGCCCATGCCTTGAAGCTGCGGCTGAAATGGGAAAGGCTTGAAAAACCAACCTTTTCTGCGATTCCCTCCATCGGCTCGGTGGAGTTCAGCAACCAGCCCTTGGCGGCCTTCAGCCGGATTTCTAGATAGAAGTCGGACGG
>JAUIBJ010000163.1 GCA_030428025.1 Alphaproteobacteria bacterium | reverse complement strand
AGCCGAAGGCCATCACCCCGCCCAGGAAGCCGCGGCGCGAGATTGCCCGCTCGACCACCTCGTCGAAATCGCAGGTCTCGGGGCGCGGGTCGTTCAACTCGTCCCAGTCGTCGGCGGAGATTTTGTTCAGGTCTACGTCTTTCATGGCTGTACCCTCCAGGCTGGCGATGACATCACGCGGTTCGCACCCGGGGGATTTTCCTCACATCGGTAACATCCGCTTGTCAGTTTCGTTTCAGTTCCGCGAAACCATCCGCGGACATCCTGCGCCGCATCGCCGCAGGGGCGCAACAAATGAAAAGAAAACCGGCCCCCGCCCGACATGAATTCGAAAAATCGCGGTTGACGGGTCCGCCCCCCCGCCATAATGTCCCGCGCACGCAGGAGGAGCTTTTCGATGATCGCACAGATCGTAATTCTGGTAGGCAAGTGGCGCATGGGCCGGTAACGGACACCATAACGGACCCCCATGCGCCCCCGAAACCCGGGGGCTTTTTTGTGCGTGACGACCGAAATGTCATGAACGGAGCAAGGCAAATGACACGTCAGATGACCGGAGCGAAAATGGTGGTTCAGGCCCTCAAGGATCAGGGTGTGGACGTCGTATTCGGATATCCCGGTGGCGCCGTGCTACCGATTTATGACGAGGTCTTCCAGCAGAACGACATCCGCCATATCCTGGTTCGCCACGAACAGGGCGCGGTGCACGCGGCCGAGGGCTATGCCCGGTCCACCGGCAAGCCCGGCGTCGTTCTGGTGACCTCCGGGCCCGGCGCGACCAACGCGGTCACCGGCATCACCGATGCGCTGATGGATTCCATTCCGATCGTCGTGCTCACCGGGCAGGTGCCCACCTTCATGATCGGCAACGACGCCTTTCAGGAAGCCGACACCGTGGGCATCACCCGCCCCTGCACCAAGCACAACTGGCTGGTCTCGGACACCAAGGACCTGTCGAACATCCTGCATCAGGCCTTCCATGTGGCGACCAGCGGGCGGCCCGGCCCGGTTTTGGTGGACATCCCCAAGGATGTGCAGTTCGCCAGCGCCGAATACACGCCGCCGCAGCGCGCCAAGACCTCGCATTACCAGCCCCAGGTCAAGGGCGACATGGAGGCGATCACCGAACTGGTGGAGGCGCTGGAGACCGCCGAGCGCCCGATCTTCTACACCGGCGGCGGGGTGATCAATTCCGGCACCGCGGCCAGCCAGCTTCTGCGCGAACTGGTGGATGCCACGGGCTTTCCGATCACCTCGACCCTGATGGGCCTTGGCGCCTATCCGGCGAGCGGCGCGAACTGGCTGGGCATGCTGGGCATGCACGGGCTGTACGAGGCCAACATGGCCATGCATGACTGCGACCTGCTGATCAATGTGGGCGCGCGGTTCGACGACCGGATCACCGGCCGCGTCGATGCCTTCAGCCCGCATTCGAAACGCGCTCATATCGACATTGATCCTTCGTCCATCAACAAGGTGATCAAGACCGACATCCCCATTGTCGGCGATATCGGCCACGTGCTGGAGGACGTGCTGAAGATCTGGAAGTCGCGCGGGCGCAAGACCGACCGCGAGGCGCTTCAGCACTGGTGGGCGCAGATCGAGGATTGGAAAAAGGTCAATTGCCTCGCCTTCACCCAGACGGGCAAGGCGATCAAGCCGCAATACGCGCTCGAGCGGCTGGAGGCGCTGACCAAGGGGCACGACCGCTATGTCTGCACCGAGGTGGGCCAGCACCAGATGTGGGCCGCACAATACATGGGCTTTGACGACCCAAACCGGTGGATGACCTCCGGCGGGCTGGGCACGATGGGTTACGGCTTCCCGGCCTCTATCGGGGTTCAGATCGCCCACCCCGACGCGCTGGTGATCAACGTGGCAGGCGAGGCGTCGTGGCTGATGAACATGCAGGAGATGGGCACGGCGGTGCAGTTCCGCCTGCCGGTCAAGCAGTTCATCCTCAATAACGAACGGCTCGGCATGGTCCGCCAGTGGCAGGAGCTTCTGCATGGCGAGCGCTATTCGCACAGCTGGTCCGAGGCGCTGCCGGATTTCGTCAAGCTGGCCGAGGCCTTCGGGGCCAAGGGGATCCTGTGCAAGGATCCGGCGGATCTCGACGACGCGATCATGGAGATGATCGAGTATGACGGGCCGGTGATCTTCGACTGTCTGGTCGAAAAGCACGAGAACTGCTTCCCGATGATCCCGAGCGGAGAGCCGCATAACAAGATGCTGCTGGGCGAGGACGCGTCGACCCGCGACGCCATCGGCTCGTCGGGCGCGGTTCTGGTGTAAGTGCGGCCCGGCGCCTGCCCTGCGCCGCACGCGCAGGGCGGGCCCGGGCCCGTCCCGGCAAGGAGCCCGGCATGAATCAGGACCCCGCAGAGGCAAGGCTTTCGATCTTCGACACCCGGCGCGGCCGGCAGCTTGGCCTGCTGGGCGCGCTGGTGACGGTGATGCTGAGCACGATCTTCATTCTGGGGGCCGTGGTCGAGGTTGCGAATACCGGGCTGATTTCCGTTTCGGTCGATTTCTACGTCTTCTGGGCGGCGGCCAAGCTGGCGCTTGCGGGCACGCCGCTCGACGCCTTCGACGTCACGCGCATCGGCGAGGTGGCCGCCGTCACCCATGACGACTGGATGCCCTGGGCCTATCCGCCGGGCTTCCTGATTCTGATGGCGCCCTTGGGCGTCTTGCCCTTCGCGCCGGCCTGGGCGGCCTTCATGGTGATCTCCGTCGGCGCGTTGATCCTGGCCACCCGGCCCTTCGCGGCCGGCAAGGTGCAGGTTCTGCTGGCGACCGCCCTGGCGCCGGCGATGCTGCCCTGCCTGCTGGTGGGGCAGACGACCATCCTGTGGCTCGCGGGGCTGATGGCGGTGCTGGCCGCGCTCAAGGCCGAACGGCCGCTGCTGGCCGGGGTCTTCGTGGGCCTGCTGACACTCAAGCCGCAACTGGGGCTGCTGCTGCCCTTCGCGCTCGTCGCGGCGGGGCAATGGCGCGCCATCGTCTCGGCCGTTGCGACAACGCTGGTTCTGGTGGCGGTCCCCACCGCGATTTTCGGGACCGCCTACTTGCCCGAGATGCTGGCCATGATGCGCGAGCATGGCGACACGGTGCGCGGTGCCATCGCCGATCTGAACCTGATGATCAGCCCCTATTCGGCGCTCGCCTCCCTGGGCGTGGCGGAGCCGCTGGCGCTGGCCCTGCAATGGGCAACGGCGGCCCTGTGCGCCGCGGCGGTAGCGCTGGTCTGGCACCGGCGCGACGTCTCTTTCGACCTGCGCGCCGCCCTGCTTCTGTGCGCGATCCCGCTTGCGTCGCCCTACCTCTGGCACTACGAATCCGCCTTTCTCGCGCCGGCCGCGCTGTTTCTTGTCCGCGCCGGCGTGATCGCGGCCGCCCGCCCGGCCAGCCTCGTTCTGGGGCTGGCCATGTGGCTCAGCCTCGGGCCTTCGGCGCTGGTGCTGCTCAAGACCGGCGAGGCGGATGTGTTCCGCCTCGTCTTCCTGCCCATCGCGCTGGCGGCCTTCGGCACCAGCCTGTGGCACGCGCTGCGGCGCGCCCGGCCCGCTCTAATCGACCCGTCTCAGTGAAGGATCACGCCCCATGTCTGCGCTCAAGATCAAAAAAGGCTCCACCAAGCACTCGGCCTACAACCTGCGCCCCACCTTTTCGGACACCGCCGAAACCCACACGCTGGCGGTGATCGTCGATAACGAGCCGGGGGTGCTGGCCCGTGTGATCGGGCTGTTCTCGGGGCGCGGCTACAATATCGACAGCCTGACCGTGGCCGAGGTGGATCACACCGGCCATACCAGCCGCATCACCATCGTCACCACCGGCACGCCGCAGGTGATCGAACAGATCAAGGCCCAGCTGGGCCGGATCGTGGTGGTGCATGAGGTACACGACCTGACGGTGGAGGGGCCGTCGGTCGAGCGGGAACTGGCACTTCTGAAGGTGGCGGGCGAAGGCGAGAAGCGGGTCGAGGCGCTACGGCTGGCCGACATTTTCCGCGCCAATGCCGTCGACAGCACGCTCGGCAGCTTCGTCTTCGAGATCACCGGCACGCCCGAGAAGATAGACGCCTTCGCGGATCTCATGCGCCCGCTGGGCCTGACCGAGATCGCCCGCACCGGGATCGCCGCCCTGCCTCGCGGCAACTGACCCCGATCAGCCGAAGGAACGCGTGACCCCGGTGCCGGCCATCGCCGGGCGGCTGCGCGGATGCAGCACGACCACGCATTGCGCGTCATTGTCCGGCCGGGGCGGCGCAGTTTCATTGCGGGTCAGTCCGGCGCAGGCCGATTTCAGCTCTCGCGCGAGATAGGGAAACTCGTGCGGCGCCACGACACAGGGGTCGACCGCCAACCGCAGGTTGTTTTCTTCCCTCAGATCGAATTCGACGAGATCGCCGGGCACGAAGCGTTCGCTCTGGTCGTCATCTTCGCCATCCTGCCGGAAAAACGCCAGGTTGCGATGATCCTCGCACCAGATGACTGCCCTGTTCTTATCTCTGTCGCTCCAAAGAACTACACCGAACATGTGTCCCCCAAGTATTTATGCGTGTCAGGGAATTGTGGGACAATGCCGGGAAATGTGAATGGGTCGAATTGCGAGAACCGTCTTGAAATTTGTGACAGGAATCGCCAAGCCTGATGCTCACATGCGTCACCTGTGACGCTAATTGGCGTCGATTCTGCTGGTTTCTCTGCGGAATCTCGGTTAGCGTGACATGAGAAAGTTCCACTCAACCTTAAAGTTTAACGCTCTTTGAGACAACAACGTACATCCACGCCCCCCCCGCCTCAGCAGGATCCCGCCGCTTTGCGCCGCGTTTTCGGGGATAATCTCAAGGCGCTGTGTGCCGAGTATTCCTCGGTATCGAGCCTCTGCCGGGAGCTTGGCATCAATCGGACACAGTTCAACCGTTACATGTCCGGCGAAAGCTTCCCGCGCCCGGATGTCTTGCATCGCATATGCACCTTCTTTGACACGGATGCGCGCATCCTGCTTGAACCCGTGTCACAGACGCGGTCGGCTCCCGAAGATCTGATCAGCCATCCGATACTGGCCGGTTTCTTCGGTTCCAGCACAATCCATGTCTCGCCCGAGCTCTTTCCCAGCGGCTTCTACCGCTTCGCCCGCAAGAGCTTCATCGACGAGAACCGCTTCGTCATGGGGCTGGTGCTGATCAAGCGGGCGGACGGATACACCTTCCTGCGCGGCTACGAGCCGCGCTCGGCCTTGCGCGAACAGGGGCTGTCGACCAACGCCTATTTCAGCGAGTACCGCGGCATCGTGATGCGTCAGGAGGAAGGGATCATGGCGGTGGTCACCCATCGCGACTCCCTGTCCTGCTCGTTCAACTTCCTGACGCCCGAGACCGCCTTCCAGTCGAACCTGTGGGAGGGCTACGCCACCCGCACCGTACGCGAGAAGGTCACCGGCAGCCGGGCCGCGCGCATGGTCTACGAACACCTCGGTACCCGTCCCGCCCGCGTGCTCAAGGCCGCCCGCGAAACCGGCGTGGTCGGGGCCGACAAGCTGCCCCCCTTCTACATGCATCTGCTGCGCCCCGGCGAGCCGTTCCGCTAAACCCCTCTTTTGTCGCCTTGAGGAAAGTCCGGTCGCTGTCAGGCGGTCGCGGGCCGGAAATCGCGTGTACCCGGCCTCAGCACGTTCCGCAGGAGTGACCCGAATGACCGCACTGACCGATCTCAGCAATGTCCGCCGATCCGTGGAAATGGCCAATGGCCTGCCCAATCCGCACTACATCGACCCAGCCGTCTACGAGGAGGAAAAACATGCCCTGCTGTTTTCCCAGTGGGCCGGTCTGGCGGTCGCCTCGGACGTGCCCGCGCCCGGTGACGCGGTGCCGATGGAGTTCCTCGGTATGCCCCTGCTGCTGATCCGCGACAAGGACGGCGATGTGCGCGTCTTCCAGAACATCTGCCGCCATCGCGGCATGATCCTGGTCGAGGAGCCCCGCAAGATCGATGGCGCGATCCGCTGCCCCTATCATTCCTGGTGCTACTCGACCAAGGGCAAGCTGGTCTCGACCCCGCATGTGGGAGGCCCCGGCCACAACACCCACGAGACGATCAAGCGCGACGATCTCGGACTGATCGAAGTGCGCTCCCATGTCTGGCGCGATGTGGTCTGGATCAACGTTTCGGGCGATGCGCCCGCCTTCGAGGACGCCATGCGCCACATCATCGAGCGCTGGCGCGAATTCGACCTGCCGCTCTATCACGGCGGGCACGACAGCAAGATCACGCTGGAGGTGAAGACCAACTGGAAACTCGCGGTCGAGAATTTCTGCGAAAGCTACCACCTGCCCTGGGTCCATCCGGGCCTGAACAGCTATTCCAAGCTGGAAGACCACTACCATATCGAAAAGCCCGGAGAATTCTCCGGTCAGGGCACCATGGTCTATCGCCAGCTCACCAATGAGAACGGCGAGACCTTCCCCGATTTCGCCGATGTCGGCGCCAAGTGGAACGATCAGGCGGAATACATCGCCGTCTACCCCAACGTCCTGCTCGGCGTCCAACGCGACCACGCTTTCGCCATCATCCTCGAACCGCGCGGCCATGACAGAACGGTCGAGCATATTCACCTCTACTATTCCGTCCCCGACAGCGACGAGGGGCTGCGCATGCGCAACACCCAGCTGTGGAAGACCGTGTTCGAGGAAGACGTCTTCGTCGTCGAGGGCATGCAGCGTGGCCGCCATGCCACCCAGTTCGACGGCGGCCGCTTCTCACCGGTGATGGACAGCCCCACCCACTGCTTCCACGACTGGGTCGCCGGCAAGGTCGAGGCCCATCGCGGTCAGGCACGGGCGGCGGAATGAAGGACGGGCCGGATCAGGCCGCGGGGCTTGTCGAAACCCTCGAGGCGCAGCTTCTGGCCGCGCATGCGGGCGACGACCGCTTCGCGCTGATCCGGCTCTACACCCAGGCGGCCGACATCACCAACGATCTCGACGCCGAGTGCTTCTTTCTCACCTATGCCTATATCTTCGCGCTCGAGGCGGGCGCGGCAGAGGCCGAGATCCTGCACGCCCGGCTCAAGGCCCACGGGCGCGAGGAGTAGGCACGCCTCGTCACGAAATCCTGCAACGGTCGATGATCGGACCGGCCCTGCCCCTGCGCCCCCGCGGGACAATTGACGCTTGCATTGCCCCCGCCCCCTCCGTTAATTAAACATATGTTCAATTACACGGGAGCCCGC
>JAUIBJ010000162.1 GCA_030428025.1 Alphaproteobacteria bacterium | reverse complement strand
GGCCAGCCCCTCGCCCCCTTCCAGCAGGTCGGCCACGCTCAGGCGGCAGTCGCCCTTCTCGGCCCTGAGCCGCCCCTTGCTGATCAGCCGGCAGAGCCGGGCCCAGCCGGCCCGGTCGCGCGGTAGGACGGTCAGCTCGATAGCCTCGGTCAGGCACAGCCGCGCGGCGGGAATGAGGCGCGGCACATTGGCCCAGGCGGGCGGCTGCGGGTCGGGCGCGGGCGGGCCGATGGGGCCGTCCCGAGCCTCCAGCGCACGGCGTTCCGCCACCGCCCTCCCGATCTCGCGCGCCGCGCTATGCGCCCGCACGATCCCGGCCACGGAATTCACATCGGCGATGGCGATGGCCGGCAGCCCCAGAAAGGCGGCGCGGCGGATGAACTCCTCGGGGTGCGAGGCCCCGGTGAGGAAGGTGAAATTCGAGGTGATCGACAGTTCGGCAAACATGGCCGCGGCAGTATATTCATGTTTTGTTCTATTGCCGAGTCCGAACTTGTCCGTCTCAGCCCTTCATCAGGTCCGGCAACTCCCCAGTCAGCCCCGCCGCCTCGCGGATGAACCCCCGGCGCAGGCCGGGCAAGGCGCCCAGCGCCCCCATGCCCAGATCCCGGCCCAGACGCAGGATGGGATTGTCGTTCGAAAACAGCCGGTTGGTAACATCCGTCACCATCGCCAGCGTGGTCGTGTCGAAACGACGCCATTGCTGATAACGGGCCAGAACGTCCGGCGCGGCGAAATCCTCGCCCCGGCGGGCGGCCTCGGTCACCACCTGCACCAGCGCGCCTACATCGCGCAGCCCGGCATTCAGCCCCTGCCCCGCGATCGGGTGCATCCCATGCGCCGCGTCGCCCACCAGCGCCAGCCGGTCGGAGATGAAGCTGTTGGCGATGGTCAGCCCCAGAGGATAGGCAAAGCGTTTGCCCTTCAGCCGGATCTCGCCCAGAAAATCGCCGAATCGCGGCCGCAGAACCTGCAGAAACTCCGCATCGCCCAGCGCCATGAAGGCGGCGGCGGTCTCTTCGCTCTCGCTCCAGACGATGGAAGAGACATTTCCCGGCAGCGGCAGGATGGCCAGCGGCCCGGGCGGCATGAAGAACTGATGCGCCACCCCGTGATGCGGCAACTCATGTTCCACTGAGGCCACCAGCGCCGTCTGGCCGTAACCCCAGCCGGTGCGCCTGATGCCCGCGCGCGCGGCGGTGCCCGAGGCGCGCCCGTCGCAGCCCACCAGAAGCCGGCCCGCAAGCGTCTTGCCCGAGGCGAGGGCAAGATCGACCCCATGGTCGGTCACCTCCTGCGCGGTGACGCTGTCGGTGATCTGGGTGATGCCCGGCGTCTCGTCCATCGCCTCCAGAAAGGCACGGCGCAAATAGCGGTCTTCCAGCATGTGGCCCATCGGGCCTTCCTCGATCTCGGCATGGTCGAAATGCAGGAAGAAGGGCGAAGGCCCCTCGCCTGCCCGCCCGTCCGAGACCTTGATCTCCAGCATCGGCTGGGCATGCTCCTCCACCCGCTCCCAGATGCCGATGGCGCGCAGTAGCCGCACCGACGCGAGCGCCAGCGCATAGGCCCGCCCATCGAAGGCGGCGTTCTTGCGAACCGGCTCGGGCAGGGCGTCGACCACGGTCACGCTGCGGCCGGATTGGGCCAGCGCCAGCGCCAGCGCCGGGCCGTTCAGCCCTCCGCCAACGATCAGAATGTCGCTTGTCTCGGTCATGGGTCTCAATATGGCCGGAACGGCGGGATTGTCCATGCGCCGCGCTGCCGCTACGGTCGCCGGCGAGGGACGGAAGAAGGGACGCATGATGGACGAGTGGCGGATGATGACGGTGGCCGATCTGGGCCGGGGGATCGAGGCGGGCCGGATCGACCCGATGGAGTTGTGCGAGGCGTTCCTCGACGCCACGGCCGCCCATCCGGACCGGACGCGCATCTATTCCACGATGACGCGGGAACGGGCGCTTTCCGAGGCCCGCGCCGCACAGAACCGTGCCCGCTCCGGCCAGCGCCGGGGCCCGCTCGACGGCGTGCCGGTCAGCTGGAAAGACCTGTTCGACACCGCCGGCACGGCGACCGAGGCGGGATCGAAACTGCTGGAGGGGCGCGTCCCCGAGCGTGACGCGCGGGTGCTGGCGAGTGCGACGATGGCCGGGCTGGTCTGTCTCGGCAAGACGCATATGAGCGAGCTGGCCTTCTCGGGCCTCGGCCTCAACCCGATGACGGCCACGCCCCCCAATGTGAACGACCCGGCGGCCGTGCCGGGCGGCTCTTCTTCCGGCGCGGCAGCCAGCGTGGCCTTCGGGTTGGCAGCCGCCGGGATCGGCAGCGATACCGGCGGTTCGGTGCGCATCCCTGCGGCGTGGAACGACATGGTGGGGCTGAAAACCACCTCTGGCCGGCTATCGCTGGAGGGCGTCGTGCCCCTTTGCGAGAAATTCGACACGGTCGGGCCGCTGGCGCGCAGCGTGGAAGATTGCGCACTGCTGCTGGCCGCGCTGGAAGGCGGAATGGCTGCGGACCTGACCGCCGCGGATCTGAAAGGCATGCGCTTTGCGGCGTTGCAGACGGTGGTGATGGACGATCTGCGCGACGCCCCGGCGGCGGCCTTTGACAGCGCCGTAGAGCGGCTGCGCGGGGCAGGTGCCAATGTCACCCCGCTGGAATCCCCCGAGATCGCCGAAGCGATGCCGATGTCGGGCATCCTCTTCACCGCCGAGGCCTATGGCATATGGCGCGACACCATCGAGGCGGCGCCGGAAAAGATGTTCAGGCCCATCCTCGAACGCTTTCGCAGCGGCAAGGACGTGCCGGCGCCCGACTATGTGGCTGCCTGGCGGCGGCTGGAGGAGTTGCGGCGAAGCTGGAATGCGCGCGTGGCCGGGTTCGACGCGGTGATCCTGCCCACCGCCCCCAACCTGCCACCCGACCGGGAACGGCTGATGACCGATGACGCGTTCTACGTCACCGAAAACCTGCTCACCCTGCGCAACACGCGGGTGGCCAACCTGATGGGCCTCCCGGCGGTCACGCTGCCCACGGGCCACCTCAGCTGTGGCCTGATGCTCTGCGGGGCGCCTTGGGCAGAGGAACGGTTGCTGCGGGTGGCGAAGGCCGCGGAAACGGCGCTCGCGCGTTAGAAAGCAAAGGGGCCGGCCGGTGACGGAAATGGTACTGACCGGATCGAACCTGACCGTCGAGGCGCTGGCGGCAGCCGCGCGGGGCGGCGTGGCGTTGCGCCTCTGCCCGGACGGGCTCGACCGGATGCGCCAAAGCCGAGCGCTGGTGGAGCATGCGATTGCCGAGCGCATCCCGGTCTATGGCGTGACCACCGGCCTCGGCGCCCGCTCGGGCGAGGCACTGGATGCCGAAACGCTGGCCGGTTTCTCGCTGCAGACGGTGCGGGGCCGCGCCCATGCGGTGGGCGAACGGATGCCGGCGGAAGAGGTGCGGGCGGTGCTGGTCGCGCGGGCCAACAGTCTGCTCACCGGCCATAGCGGCGCCCGGCCAGAGCTGGCGCGGCATCTGGTCCACGTACTCAATGCCGGGCTTGTACCGGTGGCGGGGTCCATCGGCTCCATCGGCGGCGGCGATCTGGTGCTGAACGCCTCGATTGCCCTTACTTTGATCGGCGAGGGGCGCATGGTTGGCTCCGACGGGCAGGAGGGCCCGGCAGCCGAAGTCCTGCGCGCCGCCGGTCTTGCCCCTCTGGAACTTGCCCCGCGCGACGGGCTGGCGCTTGCCAACCATACCGGCTTTGCCGCCGGGGCGGGCGCGCTGGCGCTGGCCGGGGCGCTTGCAGGGTTCGAGGCGGCGCAGGCGGCGGCGGGGCTGACGCTGGAAGGGTTCCGCGCCAACCTCACCCCGCTGGACCCCAGCGCGCTGGCGGTCAAGCCACTGCCGGGGCAGGCGCGGGCGGCGGCGGGACTGACCCGCTGGCTTGAGGGCAGCGCGCTCTGGCAGCCGGGCATGGCAAGGCGGCTGCAGGATCCGCTTTCCCTTCGCAACCTGCCCCAGATCCACGGCGGCGCGGCGGCGGCGCTGGCACAGGCGCGGGAGGTGGTCGAGATCGAATTGAACGGAGCCAGCGACAACCCCGTGGCGCTGGTCGAAAGCGGGCAAATGATCTCCTGTGGGGCCTATCACACCACCGAGCTGGGCCTCGCGCTGGAGGCGGTATCGCGGGCCTGGCAGCATCTGGCGATGGCGCAGGTGGCCCGGATCGCCCGGATGATGGAGCCCGACCTGACCGGCCTGCCGCTCTTTCTCGCCCGGCCCGACAGCGGCTCGAACGGGTTCGCGCCGGTGCTGAAGGTGGTCGAAGATCTGGCGGCCGAGATCGCCCGCGCGGCCACGCCGCTTTCCGTCTGGCCCAGCATCAACGCCCGCGGGATCGAGGATTGCCTGACCTCCGCGCCGGCGGCGGTGCGGGGGCTTTCGCAAGTCAACCGGCTGGCCTGCAGGCTCACGGCCATCGAGATGATGGTCGCGGCCCAGGCGGTGGAACTGCGTGGAACGGACGGCACGCTCGGCCCGCCCATGGCCGCCCTGCTGCCCCGGATCCGTGCCGTTGCGCCGCCGCTGGCCTCCGATCGCCCCCTCGGGGACGAGATCGAGGCGCTGGCGGCGGCGCTGTCCGAGGGCCAATTCGCCACAGGCCCCTGATCCCTCTGCGAAAATGCCACATCCACCCGGGGACCGGCGGGTTTTGCTGGACCGTTGCCCGGCGCTTCGGTACATTTCCCCCAAACGGGGCATGAACGATCCCGGGACTGAGGCAGGACAAGATGTTTCCCGAGCGGTTTTCGAACCTACCGGAATACGCGTTTCCGCGCTTGCGCGCGCTTCTGGACGCCCATGCGCCCGGCGGCGAGGTCATCCACATGACCATCGGCGAGCCGAAACACGCCTTCCCCCCCTGGATTATCGACATCATCACCGAGCATGCCGCGGCATTCGGCAGCTACCCGGTGAACGAGGGCACGCCCGAGTTGTTGCAGGCCATCGCGGGCTGGGTCGACCGGCGCTATGGCGTCCCCCTCGACCCAGAAACCCAGATCTTGGCGCTCAACGGTACCCGAGAAGGGCTCTACAACGCGATGATGGCGCTCTGCCCGGAGTCGAAGAACGGCAAATGGCCGATGGTCCTGATCCCCAACCCGTTCTACCAGGTCTACATGGTCGCGGCACTGAGTGTCGGCGCCGAGCCGGTCTTCCTGCCGGCCACACGGGACAACGGCTTTCTGCCCGATTTCCAGTCGGTCTCGGGCGAGGTGCTCAACCAGGTAACGGTGGCCTATCTCTGCTCGCCCTCCAACCCGCAGGGCGCGGTAGCCACGCGCGAGGACTGGGCCAATCTGATCGGACTGGCGGAGCTATATGATTTCAAGGTCTTCGCCGACGAATGCTATTCCGAGATCTACCGCGACACGCCCCCGCCCGGCGCGCTGGAGGTGGCCCGCGAGATGGGCGCCGATCCCGAACGGGTGGTGGCCTTCCACAGCCTGTCGAAACGCTCGAACCTGCCCGGCCTGCGCTCGGGCTTCGTGGCGGGCGGGCCGGAATCGATACGCCGGATGAAGCAGCTGCGCGCCTATGCGGGCGCCCCCCTGCCCATGCCGTTGCAACGGGCGGCCGAACGGGTCTGGGCCGACGAGGCGCATGTGCGGGAAAACCGTGCACTCTATCAGGAGAAATACGCGCTCGCCGACGAGATTCTGCAGGCGGTCGGCGGCTATGAGGGGCCCGAGGCGGGGTTTTTCCTGTGGCTGCCCGTGGACGACGGCGAGACGGCGGCGCTAAAGCTCTGGCGCGAGACCGGCGTGCGGGTGCTGCCCGGCGCCTATCTCAGCCGCGAGGTGGGGGGCCAGAACCCCGGCAAACAGTACATCCGGGCCGCGATGGTGGCCCCGAAGGACGAGATGGCGCAGGGCCTGACCCGGCTGCGCGACTGTCTCTATTCATGAACGAGGACGAGGAACGACATGGCTTTCCAGACACGCGGGCGCGATCCATTGTTTGACAGTTCAATGGCCGAAGCACTCGAAAAGCGCGGCAAGGAACTGGCGGGGATTCTGCTGCTGGGGCTCGGCGCGCTGGCGCTGGTGACGATCCTGTCCTACCACCCGGACGACCCGAGCTGGATGTCGGCCACCGACGCACCGGTCAAGAACTGGGCCGGCCATATCGGTGCCTCGGTCGCGGCGACGGTATTCATGATCATCGGCTGGGGCGCTCTGGGCTTTGCGGTTCTGGTCTGCGCCTGGGGCCTGCGCTTCACCCTGCATCGCGGCGAGGAACGCGCGGTGGGCCGGGTGATCTTCGCCCCGATCTGGCTGGCGGTGCTGTCGCTCTTCGCCGCCTCGCTGACCCCCGGCGAGACATGGAGCGCCACGCACAGCTTCGGGCTTGGCGGGCTCTTTGGCGACACGGTGCTGGCCACGCTTCTGGGCATCCTGCCGGGGAGCGCCGGCGCCGGGCTCAAGATCCTGTCGCTGGCGCTTGCGGCGCTGGCCGTGGCGGTGGGGCTTTTCACCCTGGGCTTTTCGCGGGTCGAGCTGGCCCGTATCGCGCGGTTCCTTCTGGTGGGCGTGGTAATGACCTATGTTGCGCTGCGCGCGGCCCTGGGCCGGGGCGCCATGGGGGCCGCACAGGCCTCGGCTGGGCTGAAATCGGGCGTGCAGGCGCATCGGCAGCGCCGCGTCGAGCGCCGCCGCGAGGCTGAGGCGGAAGCCGAGGCCGAACTGCGCGCCGCCCGCCATGTGCCTCCGCCGGTCGCGCGCGCCCGCGCGCCGCAGCCCACCGTACAGGCCGGACCGACACCTACCGAGAAACCGGCGGGCGGCCTTCTGGCCCGGATGCCCGCCCTGATCCGACGCCCCGAGCCCGAGGAGGCACCCGAACCGGAACTCATGGACCGCGAATATCATGGCGAGATGCCCGACGCGCCTGGCCCCGACCGCATCCGCGCCAAGATCGCCGACGCGATCCGCCTGCGCCGGGGCGAGGCCGCCCCGGAGGAGGAAGCGCCCGAGATCCCTCATGACAAGCCGCTGACCAAGGGGCGCGGCCGCGGGCCCGATCCGCTGCTTCTGTCCCCGCGCCGCAGCGCCGACCTTCCGCCCGAACCTCCGCTGACCGCCGCGCCGCGCGAGATGCCGGCCGAGCCGCCGCTTGTCGCCACGCGCGACGTGCCGCCCTCGCCCGAGCGCGATCTGGCCGGGTTCGAAGAGGACGACTTCGACGCGACCGAGTTCGACGAGGCCGAG
>JAUIBJ010000161.1 GCA_030428025.1 Alphaproteobacteria bacterium | reverse complement strand
GTTCGACCACCCACATGCCATAGCCCCTCAGCGCCCAGTGTCCGATCGAGGCCATGAACGAGCGCCAGCTGTCATGCCGTCCCTGGGGACCACCGACGAAACCGGACCGGTCCGACGAGGCGAAGGCGGCGAAGGGCTGGAAATCGGTTTCCCGATAGCCCCGAAGGATCAGGTCCCGGGTGTCGATCACGGGAACGGCGCTGGGGACGGTCATGCCAGAACCTCCGCCGGTGCGGGATGACGATAGACACGCGTGCCTTCCCAGTCGGGCAGGTCGGGCAGCGGCGCATCCCTGTCAAGCACGCATCCCAGCCGCTCGGCCAGGGCGATGGAGCGGTCATTGTCGGGGTCGATATAGCTGACCGCCGTGGACCAGCCAAGCGAGTCATAGGCCCAGCGGCGGGTGGCGAGTGCCGCCTCATGGGCATAGCCGTTACCCTCCAGCGCCGGATCCCAGATGCCCCAGCCAATCTCCGGCTCGGGCCAGCCATGGGGGCGGAACGGGCCGGAATCCCCGATCACGCGGTCGGTGCCCTTCAGGCAGACCGCAAACAGCCCGTAGCCCCGCACCGCCCAGTGCCCGATCAGGTGGCAGCTGTGGGTCCAGGCGTCATGAGCCGAATAAGGTCCGCCCATATGAACGGTGCGTTCGGTCATCAGATAGGCGGTGCCGGCCTCGACATCCTGCGGGCCCATGGCGCGCAGGGTCAAACGGTCGGTTTCGAGAACCGGGGTGCCGGACAGATGGAAGCTCATGCGTAGGCCTCCGGGCTGCCATCGGCATCCGAGCCGATCCCGAGCGCCTCCGGCCCGGGATGGCGATAGAGCATTTCCTCGCCCATCTGCACGTTCCGGTAGCTGCGTTCGTACCAGGCGCCCATGCGCTCGGCCAAGGCGACCGAACGGGCGTTGCCCGGCACGATGTTTGAGGTGAGCGTGGTGAATCCCAACTCGGTATAGGCCCATTCGCGCGCCCGCGTGGCCGCTTCGAAGGCGATGCCCCGCCCTTCGTAGCCGTCGAAGACGACATAGCCCACTTCCGGCTCGGGCCAGCCCTCGGGGTTCCAGATGCCGGCGATCCCGCAGGGCTGCCCGGTCTCCTTCACCTCGACGGTGAAATAGCCGTAGCCGTGCAGCGCCCAGTGGCCGATATTGCAGGCGAACCAGCGCCAGGCCTTGGGACGGTCCTCCTCGGTGCCGAAGCCCCACGAGCGTTTCGGCTCGGTCAGGAAGGCGGCATAGCTGTCGAAATCCGCAGGCTCCGGCCCGCGCAGGATCAGCCGCGGGGTTTCCAGCCGAGGGATATGCAGCGACAGGGTCATTGCGCCACCCTTTCCGCCGGGCGGGAATGGCGGTAGACGAGGTCGGTTGCGTCTTCGCCCCTGGCCTCGCGGTCGAGCGTCGCGCCCAGACGTTCGGCCAGGGCGATGGAGCGAGTGTTTGCCGGGTCGATATAGCTGACCAGAGAGGGCAGGCCACGCTCGCCGAATGCCCAGGCGCGGGCGGCGGTGGCGGCTTCGAAGGCATAACCCTGGCCCTCGTGCCCGTCATAAAGATGCCAGCCGAGTTCGGTCTCCGGATAGTGATCGTGACTGAGCAGGCTTATCGCGCCAACCAGCGCGCCGTCTTCGCGGCGTTCCACATGCCATGGCCCGTAGCCGAAAAGCGGCCAGTGGCCCATCTCGGCGGCGAATTCCTTCCACGCGGCGGGGCGGTCGAGCTGGAACATGTGCACCGCCCGGTCGCTGGCGACGAGGGCGCGGTAGGCCTCGAATTCCTCGGCCTGCGGGGCGCGCAGGATCAGGCGTTCGGTTTCCAGCCGGGGAATTTGCACGATATCGGTCATGCCGGCCGGCCCTTGTCCAAAAGGCCCGCGTCGATCGCGCGCCAGATCAGCATTCCGGCGATCATCGCCAGCAGGAAAACGATGCCCTGCGGGCCGCCATAGGACAGCGAGGCCATGGCTGGGCCGGGACAGAGCCCGGCGAGCGCCCAGCCGACACCGAAGAGGGCCGATCCGGTCAGAAGGCGCGGGTCGAGCCGCCTGTCGGGTTTCGGTGGCAGGGGCGTGCCGAGCGCCGCCGCGCCGCGCCGCGCGGCCACCCGCCAGGCCACAATCATCGGCAGGATCGCTCCGCCCAGCACAAAGGCCAGGGTCGGGTCCCATGTGCCGAAGATGTCAAGCCACCCCTGCACCTTCGTCGTGTCGGTCATGCCCGAGACGAGTAGGCCCGCCCCGAAGAGGCCGCCGGAGAGGAGGGCGAAGAGCAGGCGCATTCAGATCACCCCCAGCAAGTGGCGGGCGATCACCATCGTGGTCGCGCCCACTCCGAGATAGACCAGCGTCGCCACGATGCCGCGCGGCGAGAAGCGCGAAATGCCGCAGACGCCGTGGCCCGAGGTGCAGCCATTGGCCATGCGGGTGCCGATGCCCACGGCGAGGCCAGCCAGTACGACGATGGCAAGGTTGCCGGTCAGGTGGGTGTCGGGCCTTGCGATGGTCATGGCGATCAGGGCGGGCACGCCAACGAGGCCGGCGAGGAAGGCCAGGCGTTCCAAGAGGTTCGACCAGCCGGTTCCGTCCACGGCCCCGCCCAAGAGGCCGCTCGCGCCCATGATCCGGCCGTTGACCAGCAGGAACAGCGCCGCCGCGCCGCCGATCATCAACCCGCCTATCAGGCCGGATATCCAAGCCGGATCGATCATTTCTTCTTGCCGAAACCCGAAAGGCCCGGTGGCAGTTGCGCACCGCCGCCCATGCCGGGGAAGCCGCCGGGCAAACCCTTGCCGCCGCCCATCTGCCGGGCGGCCTGTTCCAGCGCCTTGGGGTCCATCCCCTGCGCCATCTCCTCAGGCGACGGGCCGCCCTTGCCGAACATGCCCTTCATGGCCTGTTTCAGCATGCCGCCTTTGCCCATCCTGCCCATCTTCTTCATCATGTCGCCCATCTGCCGCTGCATCTTCAGCAGCTTGTTGAGCTCGGAAACCTCCAGACCCGCGCCTTGGGCGATGCGTTTCTTGCGGCTGGCCTGCAGGATCTTGGGGTTGGCGCGTTCCTTCTTTGTCATCGATTGGATCAGCGCGATCTGGCGGGTGAGCATCTTGTCGTCGATGCCGGCGCCTTCCATCTGCTTGGCCATCTTGCCGGCGCCGGGCATCATGCCCATCACGCCTTCCATGCCGCCCATCTTCTGCATCTGTTCCAGCTGCATCTTCAGGTCGTTCATGTTGAACTGACCCTTCTGGAAGCGCTTCATCATGCGTTCGGCCTGTTCGGCCTCGATGGTTTCCTGCGCCTTCTCGACGAGGCTGACGATGTCGCCCATGCCGAGGATGCGGCCGGCGATGCGCTCGGGCTCGAAGGTCTCGATGGCGTCCATCTTCTCGCCCACGCCGACGAAGCGGATGGGCTTGCCGGTGATGGCGCGCATGGACAGCGCCGCACCGCCGCGCCCGTCTCCATCCATCCGGGTGAGGACGACGCCGGTGACGCCGATCTTGTCGTCGAATTCCTCGGCCACGTTCACCGCATCCTGACCGGTGAGCCCATCGACCACCAGCAGGGTCTCGCGCGGGTTGGCGACATCGCGCACATCCGCCGCCTGCTGAATGAGTTCGGCATCGATATGCAGGCGCCCTGCGGTGTCGAGCATATAGACGTCGTAGCCGCCGAGGGAGGCTTGCGTCTTGGCGCGTCTGGCGATGGCGACCGGGTCTTCGCCCTTGACGATGGGCAGGGTGTCGACCCCGATCTGACGGCCGAGGATTTCAAGCTGTTCCATCGCCGCCGGGCGGTTGACGTCGAGCGAGGCCATCAGCACGCGCTTGCCGTCGCGCTCCTTCAGGCGCTTGGCAAGCTTGGCGGTGGTGGTGGTCTTGCCCGAGCCTTGCAGGCCCACCATCAGGATGGGCGCCGGCGGGTTGTCGATCTTGAGCGCGCCGGGGTCTTCCTCGCCGGTCAGGGTGTCGACGAGCGCGTCATGGACGATCTTGACCACCTGCTGGCCCGGCGTGACCGATTTCGTCACCGCCTGACCGGTGGCCTGATCCTGAACCCGTCTGATGAATTCGCGCGCGACCGGCAGAGAGACGTCAGCCTCCAGCAGCGCGACACGGACCTCGCGCAGGGCCGTCTTGACGTCGTCTTCGGAAAGCGCGCCCTGCTTGGTCAGGCGGTCGAGGACGCCGGAAAGGCGTTCGGATAGATTTTCAAACATGCCTGCGGCCTCCTTGCTGCCGGTTGCTGCTTTACCTTTCCAAGATAGGAAAGGCGGTTCAAATCATAAACGCCCCCACGGGCGAAACTCGCTGGTGGGGGGCGATCCCGGGACTAGTCCCATGGGACCGGAAGCTGTTTGACTTCCGGAAATATGGGGCGGCTTTAGGGTGAAAGCGGGGCCGAGTCAAGCCGGCTTGCCCAGCGGCCCCGGCTTGCCGCCCCCGCCTGACCGGACAGGACGGGGGAGGCGCGCGCCATCAGGCGGCCGCGGGCAGGGCCGAGAGTTGCGCCATCGCCCGGTCGAGCGCGGCCTCGGGGTCGGTGTTCATCCGGTCGGCGGCGATGACGGTGACATCGGTGATGCCGAGAAAGCCCAGGATGAAGCGCAGATAGGGGGTGGCGAAGTCGATCGCCGAGCCGGCCTCGGTACCGCCCGAGGCCATTGCGACGATTGCGCGCTTGCCTTTTAGCAGGCCCTCCGGCCCTTGGTCGGTATAGCGGAAGGTCAGCCCGGCGCGTCCCACCTGGTCGATCCAGGCCTTGAGCGCGGCGGGCACGCCGAAATTGTAGACCGGCAGGCCGATCACCACGGTGTCGGCGGTCTGAAGCTCGGCCACCAGCGTGTCGGACAGGGCCAACGCCTGCCGCTGTGCGTCGGTGCGGGCGTCCGTTGGGGTGAAATTGGCATTCACCCACTCCTCGGTGATCTGCGGCAGCCGGGTGTCGGCCAGATCGCGGGTGATGACGCAATGGGCGGGATGGGCGGCGACGATCCGGGCGGTCAGGTCACGGCTGACCGAGCCCTGACGGCGGGCGGAGGTGTCGATATGCAGGATGGTTTGGGTCATGGTGGGTTTCCTTCGGAAGCGCTGTGTTGCGATGAAGGAGAAGATCGTCTTGTGCCCAGGCGAACGCAACGATAGACTCAATAGGGAAATTGTTGAAATTCGCACATACGACGAAAGGCCCGCCATGGACAATTGGGACGAGATTCGCACCGCCTACCACGTGGCGCGCGTGGGCACCGTCAGCGGTGCGGCCGAGGTGCTGGGCGTGCATCATGCGACCGTGATCCGGCATATCGACGCGCTGGAGGAGCGGCTCGGCGTCAAGCTCTTCCAGCGTCACGCGCGCGGCTACACCCCCACCGAGGCGGGCGAGGACCTGCTGCGCGTGGCCCAGGCCACCGACGACCAGTTCAGCCAGCTGGCGGGCCGCATCAAGGGCCGCGGCAATGACGTCTCCGGCGATCTGGTGGTGACCTCGCTGGGGGGGCTGAGCCATCTGCTTGTGCCGGTTCTGGCCGAATTTCAGCTGGATCATCCCGACATCGTTGTGCGCTATCTCACCGGCGACCGGCTTTTCCGGCTGGAATATGGCGAGGCGCATGTGGCTGTGCGCGCCGGCAGCCCGCCGGACCAGCCCGACAACGTGGTTCAGCCCTTCCATCGGCAGAAGATCACGCTTTTCGCCAGCGAGGCCTATGCCGCGCGCCACGGGTTGCCGCAGGACGAAAGCGAATTCGCCCGGCACCGCTTCGTCAGCGCCGACGACCCGAAATCGCGCGCACCCTTTGCCCGATGGCTGCGCGAGGCGGTGCCAGAGGCCTGCATCACCTTCCGCAGCGGCGACGTGCACGCGCAGCGCCGGGCGATCCGGGCCGGGGCCGGTATCGGCTTCATGTCGCGGCTTCAGGCGGATGAACTGGGCGACATGATCGAGGTGGTCCCTCCTCGCGAGGACTGGTCGGCGCCCTTGTGGCTGGTCACTCACATGGACCTGCACCGCACCACAAAGGTGCAGGCTTTTCTGGCCTTCCTGAAGGACCGCGCCCGCGCGTGGGAGGACGCGTGACCGAACCCGCGAAAGGGCATCTGGCGATGCTCGCCTTTTCGCTGCTGATCGCCGGTTCCTTCGCGCTGGGGTCGATGGCGGCGCCGCATATCGCGCCCACGGTGCTGAACGCCGTGCGCTTCCTTGCGGCCTCGGTGATCCTTGGCATCGCGGCGCATTTTATCTCCGGCATTCCCCGCAGCGCCTTTGCCGCGCCCTGGCGTTACCTGCTGCTGGGCGGGGCGATGGGCATCTATTTCGTGCTGATGTTCGAGGGGCTGAAGACGGCGCCGGCGGTCTCGGCCGCGGCTGTCTTCACCCTGACGCCGGTGATGTCGGGCCTATTCGGCTTCCTTCTGCTGCGGCAGGTGGTTACCGGGCGCATGGCGCTCGCGCTTGCCGTGGGCGCGGTGGGGGCGCTCTGGGTGATCTTCCGGGCCGACTGGCAGGCCTTCGCCGCTTTCGAGGTCGGGCGTGGCGAGATCGTCTATTTCTGGGGCTGCGTGGTGCATGCCGTCTACACGCCCATGGTCCGGTTGCTCAATCGCGGCGAGCGGCCGATCGTCTTCTCCTTCGGTGCGATGGTGGCGGCGGCGGGGCTGGTCACGGCGGTTGGCTGGCGCGACCTGATGGCCACCGACTGGGCCGCGCTGCCGCCCATCGTCTGGGTGACGATCGTCTATACCGCGATCCTGGCCACCACCTTCACCTTCGTACTTCTGCAATTCGCCAGCCTGCGGCTGCCGAGTGCCAAGGTGATGGCCTATACCTATCTCACCCCAACCTGGGTGATCTGCTGGGAGGTGGCGCTTGGCCACGGCGCGCCGGGGGGCGTGGTTCTGATCGGCGTCGGAATGACCGGGGTGGCGCTTTTCCTGCTGCTGAAAGACGAACACCCGGCCTGAGGGCCGGGTGTTGACAGTTTCGCAGGCGGTGCGATCAGCCGATGGCCGCCGCCTTCACGTCGTCGTCGATGTAAGGAAGGTACTGTTCGAAGTTGTCGGCAAACATCTTCACCAGCTTTTCCGCCTGCGCGTCATAGCCCTCCGGGTCGCCCCAGGTACGGCGCGGGTCGAGCAGAACCTCCGGCACCCCCGGCACCTTGATCGGCACGTCGAAGCCGAAATTCGGATCCTTGCGGAAATCGACCTTTGACAGCGAACCGTCCAGTGCGGCGGTCAGCAGGGCGCGGGTGGCCTTGATCGGCATGCGCGAGCCGGTACCATAGGCCCCTCCCGTCCAGCCGGTATTGACCAGCC
>JAUIBJ010000160.1 GCA_030428025.1 Alphaproteobacteria bacterium | reverse complement strand
ACCTTCGGGCGCTGGTCGATTACCGGGCGATTTTCGAGAAGCGCGGCGGAGACTGGAAGATGGTGACTTTCATCGCCGGCGACTGACACCGTTCGACCGGCCCTGCTTCTTTCTGGTCGGATATACCCCGGGGGTTTGGGGCAGCGCCCCGCAGCGCCCCCAAGGGCTCCGCCCGCTCGGCCCTGAAACCGTCCCCCGGACGGATTCCGCGACGGGCCTCACCCTGCGTGGCCTGAAGGCAAACGGGCCCGGTGCGCCGAAAGGCGCGCCTCTGGGTCAATAGCCCCGGTCGCGGTCCACCAGATAGAGCAGGGGCTCGCCCGCCTCGCTGCGGCGGATGTTCTCGGCGATCACCCGTGCTGCCGTCTCGGGCCGGGTTTCGGCCGCGATATGCGGGGTGACGGTGACGCGGGGATGGGCCCAGTAGGGGTGATCCTCCGGCAGTGGCTCTTCGCGAAAGACGTCGAGCGTGGCGTGGCTGATCTGACCGAGATCGAGCGCGGCCAAGAGGGCGTCGTCGTCGATGAGCGGTCCACGCCCGGGATTGATCACCACCGCCCCCTCGGGCAGAAGCGCCAGCGTGTCGGCGTTCAGGATGTTCCGGGTCTCCGGCGTGTCGGGCAGCAAAAGCACCACGATGAGCGCCGAGGCAAGCGCTTCCCTCAGCCCCTCCTCGCCCGAAAGGCAGCGGATGCCCTCCACCTCCTTCGGCGTCCGGCTCCAGCCGGTGACCGGAAAGCCGATCCCGGTCAGCATCCGGGCGGCGGCCTGACCCAGCTGGCCGAGGCCCAATATGGTGACCGGCCGGTCCTTTGCCAGGGGCGGGGTGCGCTGACCCCAGTCGCCCGGGGCGCGCAGCACGTCCAGATCGGTGCCAAGATGATGCCGCATCACGTGCCCCGTCACCCATTCGGCCATGCCCTTGGTCAGGCCCTCGTCCACCATCCGGGTGAGCGGCTGGGTGATGGTTTCGTTGCCGACCACGGTCTCGACCCCGGCCCAGAGGTTCATCACCGCCTTCGCCCGCGTAAAGGGGGTGAAATCCTGCACCGGGCCGTTGGGGGCGTAGACGATGTAATCCACCTCCCCGGGCGCTATCTCCTGTGCCAGCGTCACGTCGAGCCCGGCCTCGGCGAAGGCGTCCGAGAGAGGGCCCCGGTACATGTCCCACCGTTCCGGGCGGGCGGCGAAAAGAACGTTGATCGTCATGGTCTACCTTGGTCTGTGAATATGTGCGCTCTGCACCATGCCGAAGCCCAGCATCAGGATCAGCATCGCCGAGCCGCCGTAGCTGACCAGCGGCAGCGGCACACCCACCACCGGCGCCAGCCCCATCACCATCGACATGTTGACGGCGAAGAACAGGAAGAAGGTGACGGCGATCCCCAGCGTCAGAAGCGAGGCGAAGCGGTCGCGGTTGGCCAGCGCCGAGGAGACGCAGAAGACAACGATCAGCGCATAAAGCGCCAGAAGCGAGACTGCGCCGATGAAGCCGAACTCCTCGGCGAGCGTGGTGAAAATGAAATCGGTGTGCTTCTCGGGCAGGAAGTTCAGCCGCGACTGAGTGCCCTGCATGAAGCCCCGGCCGGTCCAGCCGCCCGATCCGAGCGCGATCTTCGACTGGGTTATATGATAACCCGCACCGAGCGGGTCGGAGGCGGGGTCGAGAAAGGTGTCGATGCGGCGGTATTGGTAATCGGCCAGCATCTGCCAGTCGGTGCCACGGCTCTGGAAGACTGCCGTCACCATCCCGCCGATGGCCGCGATCACAACAGCGAAGTAGGCCCAGTGGACGCCCGCGAGGAACATCAGAACCCCGCCACCGGTGATCAGCAGGATCGAGGTGCCCAGATCCGGCTGCCGCAGAACCAGTGCCACAGGCAGCAGGATCAGGATGACCGGGATCAGCACCCAGAGCGGCCGCGAGGTGCGCGCCATCGGCAGCCAGTCGTAATAGGCCGCCAGCGCCATGACCAGCGAGATCTTCATCAACTCGGAGGGTTGCAGCCGCATGAAGCCCAGGTCCAGCCAGCGCTGCGCACCCTTGCCATGGGCGCCGGCGAACTCTACCGCGATCAGCAGCAGGATCGAGACGATATAGGCCAGCGCCGACATGTTGCGCCAGAACCATATCGGCACCATCGCGATCACGACCATGCCCACGAAGCCGAGCGCGAAGCGTTTCATCTGCGGCTCGGCCCAGGGCGAGAACGACCCGCCGGCGACCGAATAGAGCATCAGGAACCCGACCCCCGCCACCGCCGTCAGCAGGATCGCCAGCGCCCAGTTGAAATAGAGCACCTTGCGCAGCCCCGATGGCGTGGTCTTGACGGTATATTCAAGATAGCTCATGCGCGATCGCTCTCTTCGCCCGGCGCGCCGGGGCGGTATTGCCGCAACTTCTCCTGCTGGGTCTTGATGCGGCCCCGGTCCTTGGTCGGATAGGCGGCAAGCGGCGGGTCCTCGCCATAAAGCGCCTGAAGGGTGATGTCGCGTGCAATGGGCGCCGCCGCGGTCGAGCCGCCGCCGCCATGTTCGACCACCACCGCCACCGCAATCTTCGGATTGTCGAAGGGCGCGAAATTGACAAAGAGCGCATGGTCACGCTGGCGCCAGGGCAGGTCGGAGTTGCGCCGCACGCCAGAGGCGCGCTCGCCAGAGGAGATGTTGCGCACCTGGCTGGTGCCGGTCTTTCCGGCCATGCGGAAGGCATCCTCGATGATCCGGCTGGAATAGGCGGTGCCGCGGCGGTTGTTCGACACCGCATACATCGCCTTGCGCACCTCGCGCAGGTTGTTCTCGTTCAGCCCCAGGCCGTTGCCCCGGCCCGATGGCGCCTCGACCCCGTCAACCGACTTTATCAGCCGCGGCATCACCTCTCGCCCGGTGGCCAGCCGCGCCGACATTACCGCCAGCTGCAGCGGTGAGGCCAGTACGAAGCCCTGGCCAATGGCGGCGTTGACGCTGTCGCCGATCACCCATTCGGCACCGCGATTGACGATCTTCCAGTCCTTGGTGGGCGTAAGCCCGGCCGCGACAGAGGTCATCGGCAGGTCGAATGCCTGGCCAAGGCCGAGCCGGCGGGCCATCGCCGAGATCTTCTCGATCCCCACGCGCATCGCCATTTCGTAATAGAACACGTCGCAGCTTTCGCGGATCGAGCGGTGCAGGTCGACATTGCCGTGCCCGCCGCGCTTCCAGCAATGGAAGCGCCGGCCGCTGACTTCCAGATGCCCGGGGCAATACACCGTCTCGGTCAAATCCACCTGACCATCTTCCAGCGCTGCCAGCGCGACCACCATCTTGAAGGTCGAGCCGGGCGGATAGATGCCCTGCACCGCCTTGTTGGGCAGAGGGCGGTATTCGTCATCCAGAAGCGCCTTGTAATCCGCAACGGAAATGCCGCGCACGAAGAGGTTGGGGTCGAAGCTGGGCGAAGAGGCGCAGGCCAGCAGGTCGCCGGTCTCGCAATCCATGACCACCGTGGCCGCGCTTTCGCCGGCCAGCCGGGCGTGGGTATAGGTCTGGAGGGCATTATCGAGCGTGATCTGGATGTCGGTGCCAGAAATCCCCTCCTGCCGGTTCAGTTCGCGCATAACTCGGCCGGCGGCGTTCACCTCCACCCGTTTGGTGCCGGCCTCGCCGCGCAGCATGTCCTCGCGCTCGGCCTCGAGCCCGATCTTGCCGATCTGGAAACGCGGGATCAGCAGCAGCGCGTCGGGCGCGTCGAGCTTTTCGAGATCCCGATCGCTGACAGGGCCCACATAACCCACCACATGCGCATAGGCTTCTCCATGGGGATAGCGCCGCGACAGGCCCACCTCGGGCGTCACGCCGGGCAGTGCGGGGGTGTTCACCGCCACCCGGCTGATATCGGCCCAGCTCACCCGCTCGGCCACCGTCACCGGCGTGTCGGCGCGCAGCCGCTCTAGATCGCGACGTGCGCGCTCCAGCTCTTCGGGGTCGAGATCGACAAGCTGCGATAACCGGGCGAGCACGTTCTCCACATCGCCGGCTTCCTCGCGCAGCATTGTGATCCGGTAGCTCGGCACGTTTTCGGCCACGGTCATGCCGTTGCGGTCGAAGATGCGCCCGCGCGAGGGCGGGATCAGGCGGATGTTGATGCGGTTCTCGTCGGCCAGCAGGCGAAACTGGTCGGCCTGCTCCACCTGTAGATAGCGCATGCGTAGCGCCAAGGCCCCCACCATCGCCGTCATGCCACCGCCCAGGAAAAGGCTGCGCCGGGTGATGCGACGCTGGCTTTCGGCGGTATCGCGACTGGGCCGTCTCATGAGCCGGGCCTCATCGCGTTCAGTTCGCCGGGGGCGACCTTGCGAACGCCCAGAAGGCTTTGCGAAAGCAGCACGACCAGCGGATAGGCGACAAGCGTCATCACCATTTCCATCAAGCTCAGCCCCAAGGGCGCCTGATCGACCATCAGCAGGCCGAGGATGATGCGATAGCCCAGCGTCATTGCCACCAGCGTGGTAGCCACGCTCGCCCATTCCACCGGGAAAGTCAGGTCGCGCAGATCGGGGGCGCGTGCGCGCAGGGTTTGGCTGCCGATCAGCACCAGCGCCGCCCACAGGCCGGGCGGGCGGTGAAAGAGCAGATCGCAGAGGAGGAAGACCGCGGCCACCAGCAGGGGCGGCACGAATTCGGGCCGGCGCAGCCCCCAGGCCAGCGTGAGGGCGAGGATCAGGTCCGGTCCGGCCCAGCCCCTGGGCAGGGTGTCGAGCGGCAGAAGACGCAGAAAGATCACGGCTACGCACAACCCCACATAGACGCTGCGCATCGTCCAGAGATATGTGGCGCTGCGCTCAGCCATCGGCGGGCTCCGATTGCGGCTCGTCCGTGACGGCCTCTTCCGGCAGGGGCGCGGCGCGGCGCCCGCCGGGCAGGACCAGCCCGCCCGGATCGGCGATTTGCTCTTCGCGCCAGTTGCGCAGTACGCGCAGGAATTCCAACCGCTCGTAATCGGCCGAAAGCCGCACGCGAAGCCGCCCACCGGGATCCTTGGTCAGCTGTCCCACATGCAGCCCGGCGGGAAAGACCCCGCCATCGCCCGAGGTGATCACCCTGTCGCCCGGGCGCACCCGGTCGGGCGTTTCCACGAAGCTGACGGTGGGGGCCGGCGTGTTGTCGCCCGAGACCAGAGCCTGCTGCCCCGAAGGTTCGATCGTGACAGGGATGCGGCTGGAGGTGTCGGTAAGCAGGATCACCCGCGCGGTGTTCTGGCCAACGCCCGAGATGCGGCCCACCAGCCCAAGCCCGTCCATCGCCGCCCAGCCATCGACAATGCCGTCGCGGGCGCCCACGTTTATCAACACCGACTGCCGGAAAGGCGAACCGCTGTCGGCCAGCACCACGCCGGTCACGAAGGTCAGCCGCGGGTCGAGTTGGACGTTGTTGAGGTCGAGAAGGCGCGCATTTTCCTGTTCAAGCTGTAGTGCCGCCTCTTTCCACGCCTTCATCTGCTGCAATTCGCGCCGCAGTTCCTGATTCTGCTGATAGATGCGTTGGTAGCTCTGGAAATCCCTCAGGATGTTGACCGTCCCGGTGATCGGCGCCATCGCCCAGTCGAAATTCGGCACCACCCGGTCGATCACCTGGGCGCGGAAACGTTCGATGCGCGGGCTGTCGATGCGCCAGATCAAAAACAGGCCGAACAGGCACAGAATCAGAACGCCCACCAGCAGACGCTTCAACTGGCCGGAATAATCTCCGTCTTGGGTTCGGTCCTTTGCCAACGGCTGCCCCTTTGGTCGACAGGGTGGATGGCTTAGCTGTCGTAGTCTATCGCGTGTCGCAGCTGTTTTTCAAACTCCAACGCCTTGCCTGTGCCGAGGGCCACGCAATTCAGGCTGTCATCGGCGATGGAGACGGCCAAACCGGTCTGTTCGCGGAGCGCGAGATCAAGGTCGCCCAAAAGCGCGCCGCCGCCGGTCAGCATGACGCCCCGGTCGACGATATCGGCGGCAAGGTCGGGCGGGGTGGTTTCGAGTGCGGTCATCACCGCCTCGCAGATCGACTGTACCGGCTCGGCCAGCGCTTCGGCCACCTGGGCCTGGGTGATCTCGGTTTCCTTCGGCACACCGTTCAGGAGGTCGCGTCCCCGGATCTGCATCGAGGTGCCGCGCCCGTCATCGGGCATACGGGCAGTGCCGATCGAAGTCTTGATCCGCTCGGCCGTCGACTCGCCGACCAGCAGGTTGAGCTGGCGGCGCAGGTAGTTGATGATGGCCTCGTCCATCCGGTCGCCGCCCACCCGGATCGAGCGGGCATAGACGATGTCGCCAAGGCTTAGAACGGCCACCTCGGTGGTGCCGCCGCCGATATCCACCACCATGTTGCCAGTGGGATCGGTGATCGGCATGCCAGCGCCGATGGCCGCGGCGATGGGCTCGGCCACCAGCCCCGCGCGGCGGGCGCCGGCCGACAGCACCGACTGGCGGATCGCACGTTTTTCAACCGGGGTCGCACCATGAGGCACGCAGACGATGATCTTGGGCTTGGAGAAGGTCGACCGCTTGTGCACCTTGCGGATGAAATGCTTGATCATCGCCTCGGCGGTGTCGAAATCTGCGATCACGCCCTCGCGCATCGGCCGGATCGCCTCGATGCTGCCCGGAGTGCGGCCCAGCATCAGCTTGGCGTCCTCGCCCACGGCCAGCACCTTCTTGACCCCGTCCTTGACGTGGTAGGCCACCACCGATGGCTCCGACAGGATCACCCCGCGGCCCTTGACATAGACCAGCGTGTTCGCGGTCCCGAGGTCGATCGCCATGTCGGAGGAGAAAAGACCGGGAATATTGTTGAAGATCGACATATGGGCTTGTTGTCCTGTCGTCGGAATTATTTCCTTGGCCGCTGAGTCGAACACACAGCAACCGATGCATATATAGAGGTCGTCCTCGACGGGCGAAAGTGCCTCTTTGGGGATGCATCGGCGTCAAATTGCCGTGGCTGTATCCGACAAGGCGGATCGATGGTGCTGCTGGGGAGGATTGAACTCCCGACCTCACCCTTACCAAGGGTGCGCTCTACCACTGAGCTACAGCAGCCTCGCCAATGGCGCGCCTCTTAGACGCTTCTGCGCTGCCGCGCAAGGGATAACTGGACCGCGATTTGCGCCTGGGTTAGGAAGGCGTCATGGCGAAAAAAGAAACAGGCAACACGGACGCACCGCCCTCCGGATCTCGGCCGAGCCGCGAAGACAGGCTCAAGGCCGCGCTCAAGGCCAACATGGCGCGTCGCAAGGCCCAGATGCGGGCTCGCGCCGCAGCACCGGGCGACCGGCCGGCGGAGAAGAAGGACTAGAGCAGA
>JAUIBJ010000159.1 GCA_030428025.1 Alphaproteobacteria bacterium | reverse complement strand
CTTCGTCTTCCGTGGCTCGCCGCTCTTCATCCAGTTCTTTTTCGCCTATTTCTTCTTCCTGTCGCTGAAACAGGTCTATCCCTTCTTCAGCCCGCTCACCTCGGCCTGGCTGGGGGCGCTCATCGTGCTGTTCCTGAACACCGCCGCCTATTCCGGCGAGATCTTCTATGGCGCGCTGCGCTCGATCCCCAAGGGCGATGTGGAGGCGGCCGACGCCTACGGTTTTTCCGGCTGGCCGCGCTTCCGCCGGATCGTCTGGCCCACCATGCTGCGGCTGGCCTGGCCCGCCTACACGAACGAGGCAATCTTTCTCTTCCACGCCACCACGCTGGTCTTCTTCTCGGCCTTTCCGGTCACGGGGCAGCGGGGCGACGCGCTTTATTACGCCAACTATTTCGCCGACAAGACCTTCAATCCCTTCGTGCCCTACCCGATCCTGGCGGGCTATTTCATCCTGCTGACGCTGACGATCATCGGCATTTTCGGGCTGATCAACCGCCGCCTCAACCGGCATCTGCCGCAGGAGGCGCGCCGGGGGCTGAAACTGCGCGTGAACCTGATCCGTTAGACGGGGGGCCAGCCCCCCGCGTTGAAATCAAGGGATTTCAACGCTCCCCCCGGGATATTTTCAGCCAGAAGAAGCATCAGGGGCGCCCCCGGTGTTTCTTCTGGCCGGAAATATCCCCGCCGGAGGCATGACATCTATGGGCCCAGCATCCACTGCCCCTCGGGCCAGAAGGCATGGAAGGCGAACATCACGTCATGGGCCACGTCGCGGCCCTGCCCGTCGCGCACCCGCACGCTGCCCACGTCCCGGCCCTCGGCGATGGCGGCGGTGTCGAGCGCCGAGGCCTGCCCGGCCTCCCAAGCGATCGTGACGCCCGCCTCGGTCAGGCCGCCCGCCTCGCGCACCCGCGCAAGAGGCCAGGCGCGGGGCCCCACCCGTACCACGCGTGCGAGCGGGGGGACGCCGTGCGGCGGGTTGTCCCCGCGATAGAGGAAGGGACGCGTGGAACTGTCGTAGCCGCGATAGGGATTGGCGCCGTAGCGCCGCGCATGACCCGGCTGGTCCATCACCAGCCCGCCCGGGTTGCGGGCGCGGAACTGGTCCCAGCTTTCCATCCAGCTGGGCAATTGCGCAAGCTCGGTGCCGGTCAGCGTGCCCACGATCGCCGTTGCGGTGGCCTGCTGCCACCAGCTTTCGGTCTGGCGGTCATACATGACCATGTCGGAATGGCGCAGTTTGCCGGAGACGCCGAAGGAAAGCGTGCCGTGCTCCGTCCGCCGGTCAAAGACCAGAGCCGAGTTGCACAAGGGACAGAAGGTGACGGCCACCGGCACGCCGCCAATCGTGTCGTTGACGATCTCGTGCCAGGTGAGATAGCGGATCGGGTAGGCGCGCGGCGCCGCGCCGCCAATTTCGACCGCGATCACCGGCTCGGCGCCGCCGATCCGCGTCTCCGAGGCGGCCGCGACGAATGTCGGGTTGATAAGCGCCGGGATGCCGTCCTTCGGCGGACCGCCGGAAAGGATTTCCGACCAGTCGCCGACCGCGGTGATCGAGAAATCGGTTTTCGGCCATTCGTGCCGCCAGAAAGCGGGGTCGGCCCAGGCGAGGCTGCCCATGAAGGCAAGCGCGGCGGCGAGGCCGGCAAGAGCGGAAGAGCGGCGCATCGGAGCGGTCCTTTCGCATGGCATCCATGGCCGATGATGCGCCCCTCCGGCGCGTCTGGCCAGCCTGTCCCACGCGATTGTGAGCCTCAGCGAGGCTCGCCGCCCCCCTCCTCTTCCCTGCGCTGCATCTCCTCATAGGCCGCCTCCCACCGGCGCGGGCGCAGGAGCTTGCGGAAGGCGCGTTCCAACTCGGCCGTGCCGTTGCGCTCGTACCAGCGGCCATGGGCGAGGATCACCCGCCGGGGGCCCCAGGCGATCATCGCCTCGACGCAATCGGCCAGCGCCGCCTTGTCGCGGAAGGTCCAGCGCATGTCGGGGGGCATCTTGCCGTCGCTATCGTCGATGCCGGCAAGCCAGATCAGCGGTCGCATCCAGACTGGCAGCTTGGCGGTCTCGAAGGCCTCGATCAGGTCGGTGAGGATCAGGGTGCGGCTGTCGCGGTGGAAGAATACCGCCTCGCGGTGGACCTTGCTACCCTCGACGATCATCTGGTCGATCTGGTCGGCCCAGGGCGCCTCGGCCTCTCCGCCCAGATCGCGGTCGAAGCGCAGGGGCATTCCCATCTTCTCCGCCCGCTCCGCCACGCCCGGCGCGGCCCAGGCGCAGGCGGCCGGATAGGCTGCCTGCCAGTCGCCGATATGGGCGTAGTGGATCCAGTTGGGCGCGATCAGGTGGCGCACCGGCCCGAGCGCGTCAAGCTCGGCCCGCAACGCCTCGGTCAGCTGCGTCGGCGAATGCACCCACAGATCGCCGCCCTCCAGCCGCACCACCGTGGCGCGGGTGGAAAAGGGCAAACCCTTGAACCGGATCGCCGGCCCGTCGATCAGCCAGAGCCCCTCGGCCACGGGTTTCAGCGTGTTGAGGGGCTCGTAGCCGGTGGTCATGTCAGTCGGTCACGGTGACGTCGGCCATCACGTCGGGCTGGCCGATAACCTCGCCGTTGCGGCCTTTGCCGCGCTTGATGGCGTCGACCACCTCCATACCCCCTGTCACCCGGCCCACGACCGTGTACTGGCCGTTCAGATGCGGTGCGGGTGCGAACATGATGAAGAACTGGCTGTTGGCGCTGTCGGGGTCGCGCGACCGGGCCATGCCGACGACACCGCGCTCGAACGGTACGTCGCTGAACTCGGCCTTCAGGTCGGGCAGATCGCTGCCGCCCGTGCCGGCACGGCGCATGTCGCCGCCCTCGATCAGGCCGTATTCCACATCGCCGGTCTGGGCCATGAAGCCGTCGATCACCCGGTGAAAGACGACGCCGTCATAGGCACCGTCTTCGGCCAGCTTGCTGATCTGCGCCACATGCCGCGGCGCCACGTCCTCCAGCAGGTCGATGGTGATGGTGCCGTTGGCTTCGCCCGCGACGTCAATCTTGAGGCCAGTGGCCAGAGCGGGAGAGGCCAGAAGGCCAAGGCCGAGCAGGATCGCCAGCTTACGCATCGGAGGCCACCTTCACGCTGATCATCCGGTCGGGGGACTGGGGCGGCTCGCCGCGGGTGATGGCATCGACATGTTCCATGCCGTCGATCACCCGGCCATAGACGGTGTACTGCCCGTTCAGGAAATGGTTGTCCTTGAAATTGATGAAGAACTGGCTGTTGGCGCTGTCCGGGTTCTGGCTGCGCGCGGCGCCAAGGGTGCCGCGATCATGCGGGATGCGGCTGAACTCGGCCTTGAGGTTGGGCAGGTCGCTGCCGCCGGTGCCGGCGAGGCGCAGGTTGAAATCCTGCTCCATGTTGCCGTTCTTCACGTCGCCCGTCTGGGCCATGAACCCGTCGATCACCCGGTGGAAGGCCACGTTGTCATAGGCGCCCGACCGGGCCAGCTCCTTCATCCGGTCGCAATGACCGGGGGCCACGTCGGGCAAGAGCTCGATGGTGACGGTGCCGTCCTTCAGCTCCATCAGAATGGTGTTCTCGGGATCCTTGATTTCGGCCATCGGGCCCTCCTGTTCGTGACACGTCCGCGATAGGTAAGGCCTCTCGCGGAGAATGCCAAGGCGGGAGGTTGACGCTCCCGCCCCGCCGCGCCAATAGGGGCGCGACTTCGCAACCAAGCGGGAGGCCTGCGGGCGATGAGCTGGAAAACCCTTGACGAGATGGACCTCGACGGCAAGACCGTGCTTTGCCGCGTCGACATCAACGTGCCGGTGGAAAACGGCCGGGTGACCGACACCACCCGGATCGATCGGATCGTGCCCACTGTCCGGGATATCCTCGCCAAGGGCGGCAAGCCGATGCTGATCGCCCATTTCGGCCGGCCCAAGGGCAAGGTCGTCGACGAGATGTCATTGCGCCAGGTGCTGCCGGCGCTGCAGGCCGCGCTCGGCTGCAAGGTTCAGTTCATCGAGACGCTGGAGGGGGCCGAGACTCCCACGGAAGAGGCCCGCGCGGCCGACGTTCTGCTGCTGGAGAACATCCGCTTCCATCCGGGAGAGGAGGCCAATGACGAGGACTTCGCCGCCCGCCTTGCCGGGCTGGGCGACATCTATTGCAACGACGCCTTTTCCGCCGCCCACCGGGCCCATGCCTCGACCGAGGCGCTGGCCCGCCACCTGCCGGCCTGCGCCGGCCGTCTGATGCAGGCGGAACTGGAGGCGCTGGAGGCTGCACTCGGACATCCGCAGCGGCCCGTGGTGGCCGTGGTGGGCGGCGCCAAGGTGTCCACCAAGCTCGATTTGCTGGGCAATCTGGTGGAAAAGGTCGACACGCTTGTGATCGGCGGGGGGATGGCCAACACCTTCCTCGCGGCGCAGGGTTTGAACGTGGGAAAATCGCTCTGCGAGCACGAGATGGCCAACACGGCGCGCGAGATCATGGCCAAGGCCGGCGCTGCGGGCTGCGACATCCTGCTGCCGGCGGATGTGGTGGTGGCAGGCGAATTTGCCGCCGGCGCTGCGCATGAAACGGTGCCCGCCCATGCCTGCCCCGAAGACCGGATGATCCTCGACGCGGGCGCGCAGAGCGTGGCCCGCATCACCGCCGCGCTGGACGGGGCGAAAACGCTGATCTGGAACGGGCCGCTCGGCGCGTTCGAGATCGCCCCCTTCGATGCCGCCACCAACGCCGCCGCGCGCCACGCGGCAGAGCTGAGCCGGGCGGGCCGGCTTGTCTCGGTCGCCGGCGGCGGCGACACGGTGGCCGCGCTCAACAAGGCCGGTGCGGCGGAGGATTTCACCTATATCTCCACCGCCGGCGGGGCGTTTCTGGAATGGATGGAGGGCAAGACGCTGCCGGGCGTGGCCGCGCTCGGTGGGTGAGGCGACGCCGTCCCCGCCGGGGCCGCGGCACCGGCCCTACAGCTTGCGGGCAATCAGGCTGACATAGGACATGTAGCCGAAGAACCGCTTCGCCTCGACGCGCCGCCGCGCCTCGGCCGTCAGCGCGTCTGCGGTTTCGGGGAACAGAAGCCCGGTCTCTGCCATCCGGTCCGCCCCGCGGTCTATCACGGTCAGGAAATAGGTGGCCTCGCCCTCGGCCACATAGCCGTGGCCGCGCCGCCGCCCCAGTGCGAAACCGGCCTCCGACAACATCCCGGCGATCTGCCGCATGATCCACAGATTGGTCACATTCTGATTGATCATGAACCGGACGAGTTGGTCCAGAGGGTCGAAATCAGCGGTCTGGGCGGTGGCCGTATCGTAGTCGCCGTCGCAGATCGCCAGAACGCCACCGGGTTTCAGGACGCGAAACGCCTCACGCACCACATCCTCAGGTCCGGGGACGTGGCACAGAAGCGTGTGCATCAGCACGAGATCGACCGATTCGCCGTTCAGCCCGGTATTCTTCGCGTCCCCGATCTCGAAGCTGAGCGCGGGCTCGTCCGCGAAGCTCTCCTTCGCCCGGTCGACCATCACCGGCGAGGGCTCTATCCCATTCGCACGGGCTGCGCCTGCCACGGTGATCAGATCATGGGTCACGTGCCCCGTGCCCGAGCCGAATTCGACGGCCAGAGCGCCCTCCGGCAGGTCGAGCCCGTTCAGATACTCCCGGCGAATCGCGATCTGGGCGGGTTCAAGGCAGCGCGCCTGCATGGCATCGGCGATGCGCATCTGAAGCGCGCGGTCCTCGGCGGCAAGATTAGAATAGGGATCCGACACTCCGTCTCTCCTGCTGGAAATCAAACAAAAAAATCTTGAACGATCATGGCACGAAATCCGCGTGCGGCCGCGCCGCAGATTGCATCCCGCCCGAAACGTGCTGTTAGCGCCACCGCAATTGCAACCCCGCGCCCCCTCGCCTAAGACGGGCCGAGGCGGTGGACGGGCCGCGAGGGGACAGATTTCAAAGGGCGGAGCATACCCATGTCGAACACAGAACAGGCAGCCAGAATTCGCACGGGCGACGGTTTCATCGCGGCGCTCGACCAGTCCGGCGGCTCCACGCCCAAGGCGCTGCGGCTTTACGGGATCGGCGAGGACGCCTATGCGGGCGAGGCCGAGATGTTCGACCTCATCCACGAGATGCGCAGCCGGATCATCCGCTCGCCCGCCTTCACCGGCGACCGGATCGTGGGCGCGATCCTGTTCGAGATGACCATGGACCGCGAGGTCGATGGCACCCCCACGGCCCGCTACCTTTGGCAGGAATGTGGCGTGGTGCCCTTCCTCAAGGTCGACAAGGGCCTGGCCGAGGAAACCGACGGCGTGCGGCTGATGAAACCGATGCCGGGCCTTCAGGATCTGCTGGTGCGCGCCAATGCCGCCGGCATCTTCGGCACCAAGATGCGCTCGGTGATCGACGCAGCGAACCCGGAAGGCATTGCCGCCAATGTCGGCCAGCAGTTCGAGATCGCAGGCCAGATCCTCGATGCCGGGCTGGTGCCGATCATCGAGCCTGAGGTGACCATCTCGATCGCCGACAAGGCGGCGGCCGAAGACATCCTGCTGGCCGAGTTGACCCGCCATCTCGACGCGCTGCCCGCCGACCGCGAGGTGATGCTGAAACTGAGCCTGCCGGAGACCGCCAACCTCTACAAACCGCTGATCGACCATGACCGCGTGATGCGCGTGGTGGCGCTCTCTGGCGGCTATTCGCGCGAGGAAGCCAATGCGCGGCTGGCGCGGAACGCCGGCATGATCGCCAGTTTCTCGCGGGCGCTGACCGAGGGGCTGTCGGCGCAGCAGTCGGACGCGGAATTCGACCGGGTGCTGGACGCCTCGATCCAGAGCATCTACGAGGCCTCCGTCGCGGGCTGAGGCGGCAATGGCAGAGTTGGCCGGGTCGATGCCCGGCCAAGAGGGTTCGCCGGCGCGGCGGTGACGCATCGGTGCCGATGGCGCCGCTCAGCCCATGTAGATCGCCGTCGCCTCGACCTGCGCGACCGTGGCCGTGGTCTCGATAATCGCCAGCACGTCGCCGTCGCTGGCCTGTCGCACCTCGATGGTCGAGCCGGTATCGACGAAATCGTAGTTGCCGGCCGTGCCGTTCAGCATCAGGAAATCGGTTTCGCTGCCGAAGGAGTCGTAATCCTTGATGGTCAGTTCACCTCCGCCGACATAGTAATTTCCTTCATCGCTGCCGAGATAGAAATAGTCCGAACCGGACCCGCCATAGGCGGTATCGTCGGTGCCGGAGGCTCCCTCGCGATCGACACCGACGATGATGTCGTCGCCCGCCCCGCCATAGATCGTGTCGGAACTCAGATTGCCGACCAGATAGTCGTCGCCATCCCCGCCGCGGATC
>JAUIBJ010000793.1 GCA_030428025.1 Alphaproteobacteria bacterium | reverse complement strand
CCTTCAGGCGTTTTGCATGCGTCATGGGCGTGACATGGGACCGCCATGTCTCTAAATGGGGGCGTGTTCCACAGCCCCGGATTCGGAGACCGGCCCATGCGCCCATTCCTGAGCCACCCCTTCGACGCTGACAAGTTGAAGGAGGAGTGTGGCGTGTTCGGCGTGATCGGCGTCACCGATGCCGCGAATTTCGTGGCGCTTGGCATGCATGCCCTCCAGCATCGCGGGCAGGAGGCCGGCGGCATCGTGGCCTATGACCCCGAGACTGGGTTCAACAACGCACGCCGCTTCGGCTATGTGCGCGACAACTTCACAAAGGCCGACGTCATGGCGACCCTGCCCGGCTCGCTCGCAATCGGCCATGTGCGCTATTCCACCGCCGGCTCAAAGGGCGCGACCGCGATCCGCGACGTGCAGCCCTTCTTCGGCGAATTCTCCATGGGCGGCTGCGCGGTTGCCCATAACGGCAACCTCACCAATGCCGCGCAACTGCGGAAGGATCTGATCGAGCGCGGCTCGATCTTCCAGTCCTCGTCCGACAGCGAATGCATCATCCACCTGATGGCGCGCTCTATCCAGAAGAACATCCCCGAACGAATGAAGGACGCCTTGCGCGCGGTCGAAGGCGCGTTCTCCGTCATCGCGATGACGCGGACGAAATTGATTGGCGTGCGCGATCCCCTTGGCGTGCGACCACTGGTTCTGGGCAAGGTCGGTGACGAAGGTTTTGCGCTGTCATCTGAGACCTGCGGCCTCGACATCATCGGCGCGGAATTCGTCCGCGAGATCGAGCCGGGCGAGATGGTCGTCATCTCCAAGGGCAAGGTGGAAAGCTCCCGCCCCTTCGGACCGGCGCAATCTCGGTTCTGCATCTTTGAACATGTGTATTTCTCGCGGCCCGACTCGATTCTCGGCGGGCGGTCCGTCTATGAAACCCGCCGCCAGATCGGTGTGGAACTGGCCAAGGAAAGCCCGGTGGAGGCCGACCTGGTCTGCCCGGTGCCCGATAGCGGCACCCCGGCGGCGATCGGCTATTCGCAGCAATCGGGCATTCCCTACGCCATGGGGATCATCCGCAACCAGTATATGGGCCGCACCTTCATCGAGCCGACCGAGCAGATCCGCAACATGGGCGTGCGGTTGAAACTGAACGTCAACCGGGCGCTCATCCGCGGCAAGCGCGTGATCCTCGTCGACGATTCGGTCGTACGCGGCACGACGTCGCGCAAGATCAAGGACATGATCCTCGATGCCGGCGCGGCCGAGGTGCATTTCCGCATCGCCAGCCCCCCCACCGCCTGGCCCTGCTTCTACGGCGTCGATACGCCGGAGCGGGAAAAGCTGCTCGCCGCGACGATGAGCGAGGACGAGATGCGCGACTGGATCGGGGTGGACAGCCTGAAGTTCATCTCGCTCGACGGCCTCTACCGCGCCGCGGGCGAGGCCGGGGGCCGCGACAAGACCTGCCCGCAATATTGCGACGCCTGCTTCTCGGGCGAATAC
>JAUIBJ010000158.1 GCA_030428025.1 Alphaproteobacteria bacterium | reverse complement strand
GCAGTGGCGCGATGCCGAGGCCGACCGGTTGGCCGGCATGGAGGAGATCATTCGCGTCACCGCGCGGGAGGTGGCGGCAGACCGAGGCCTCGGGCTGGACCTCGGGCCGGTGGTAGGCATGGAGCCGGTCGCGATGGCCCCGCATCTGCAGACCGCGCTGGCCGAAAGCGCCGAGGCCATAGCGCCCGGGCGTTGGCGGTCGATGCCTTCGGGTGCGTTGCATGACGCCACCAACGTGGCAAGGCTGATGCCTGTCGGGATGCTCTTCGTGCCTTCCATCAGCGGGATCAGCCATGCCTTCACGGAAGACACGGAGGAGGGCGATCTGGTGACGGGGGTGCAGGTGCTGGCCGGCGCGGTGGAGCGGTTGGACGCCAAATAATGCGCGTGGGATGCGCACCGGGGCGGTTCTTGCAAGGCTGGGGGGCGCCAAGAGGGACAGGAGAGGCCATCATGGATATCATTGGACTTGTATATTACGGCATCGTCTGCGGCGCCCTGAGCGGGGTCAGCCCACGCGTCGGCGATGCGCCGGTGCGCGTGGCGATCGGCATCGCGGTGGGCATCGCAGCGGCGGGCCTTTTGCCTTATGTGCGCATGGCGTTGGGCAGCTAGTGATCCTACGGCCGCCTAAACCCAGGAAACGTCGCCCAGAAAGATATAGCCTGCCCCATAGATCGTCTTGATCAGGCGCGGGTTCTTGGGGTCTTCTCGAAGTTTGGTGCGCAGCCGCGAGATTCGCACATCCATCGCCCGGTCGAAGCTGTCGCCCGCCGCGCCGCCTAGTGCCTCCTGCATCGCCTGCCGGGAAATCAGCCGCTTGGGCCGTTCCAGAAACAGCCGCAGCACCTCGCCCTCGGCATGGGAAAAGGCGGTTTCGACCCCGGTTTCATCCTCCAGCGCGTAGCGGTCGAAATGCGCGGTCCAGCCGTTGAAACGGGCGGTTTCCCCGGCCTGCAACACCGGCACGTCGCGTCGCAGCCGGGCACGGATACGAGCCACCACCTCGGCGGGATCGAAGGGCTTGATGATGTAATCGTCAGCCCCAAGCTCCAGCCCGGTGACCCTGTCCTGCACCTGGGCGCGGCCGGAGATGATGATCACCGTCGCCCCCTGCTCCAGCGCCAGCCGGTGCACCAGCGTCAGCCCGTCGCGGTCGGGCAGCGACAGATCGACAAGGCAGACATCGGGCCGGGTCGAGCGGATCGCGGCCTCGAACTCCGTTGCGCGCGAAAACGCCATGGTGCGGAAACCGGCCTCCTCCAGCGCCTCCGACAGAATCGTGCGAATCGCGGGCTCGTCGTCGAGAATGGTGACCAGAGGCGCGCTCATGCCGCTTCCCCCGCCGACAGAACGGCCTGAAGGGCGGCGGCGTCGAAGGGTTTGCGCAGCACCGGCGCCCGGGCGCGGGCAGCCCGGTGAAGAGGGTCTTCCGGCGGTAGCGACGTCATCAGACAGGCGGCGCACCGGCCCGGCGGCAGCGCGTCGAGCAGATCGAGCCCGGTCCCGTCACCCTCGAGCGAGATATCCGACAGAAGCGTGGAGATCTCCGGCAGATCGTCCAGCAGGCTCAGTGCTTCGGCCACGCTCGACGCCTCGATCACCGAATGTCCCGCGCCGCGCAGCATGTCACGGATCGTGTCGCGCAGGTCGGGGCTGTCCTCGACCAGCAAAACCAGACCCGGCGCCGCCGCCGCCTCGGCCGGCCGCAGCGGCAGGCGGATGGTGACGCAACCGCCGGTGTCGGTATTCGACAGATGCACCCGTCCGCCGGCCAGCTTTGTCATGTCATAGACCATCGCCAGCCCCAGCCCCGAGCCTTCGCCGCCCTTTGTGGTGAAGAACGGCTCCAGCGCGTGCTCGAGCGCCTGACCGGAAAAGCCGGGACCCGTGTCCTCGACCGCGAACTCCAGCCAGGTGTCGCGTACGCTGCGGGCCGTAAGGGTGATGCGGCCGAAAGTGCCGCATGCATCGCGGGCATTCAGCACGAGGTTCAGCAGCGAGTCCTGCAACATCCCCGCATCGAGCAGATAGGGCGCGGCATGGGTCAGGTTGTTGACCGAAAACTGCATGCTGTCCGGCAGGGTCGACAACGCCAGCGTTTCCAGATCGCGCAGAAAGGCGGCGAGACTGGTCGGGCGCGGCTCGGGTTCGCGCGGACCGGTCATGTCGGCGATGCGGTTGAGCAGGCTGCCGCCGCGCCGCGCCGCCGACAGGGTGGCGCCGATCAGCTCTTCGGCCTCGGCCGGAAGATCCATCCGCTGCAGCCGCGACTGGGTGCCGAGGATGATCGTCAGCAGGTTGGAGAAATCATGCGCCAGCCCGCTGGTCAGTTGCGCGGCGATCTCGCGCCGGCGGGTCTGTTGCAGGGCGGCGCGGGTCTGGGCCTCTTCTGTGATGTCCATCGACAGGATATAGACCCCGCCGCCGTCCTCGGGGGTAAAGGCCGCGCGGATGCGCCGGGAACTGGGCTCGTGGGTAAATTCGAAGACCGAGGGCTTGCCGGCAAAGGCGTCCTCCAGCCGGTCGCGGATCGCGTCGAGCGCCTCGGGTCCCAGCGCCTCGTCGATCCGTAACCCGATGATGTCAGAGCGCGAACCGGGCAGGATCGAACTGAGCCGGCGGTTGGAATAGGTATAGCGCCGGTCTCGCCCCACATGGGCGATATGGGCGGGCATCATCTCGGTGGTGAGCCGCGTGCGCGCCTCCGACGCTGTCAGCTGCCGCTGCGCCTCTTCCAGGGCTGTGATGGTCGCTTCCAGCTCCCTGTTCGTTGCGGCCAGTTCCTCGGCATATTCCACCAATTGACCCGACAACTCTTCCGAGCGCGCCCGCAGCAGCGCCTCCTGCCGCTTGGCGCGGGTGATGTCGGTATAGACCGTTACCCACCCCCCCTGCGGCAGCGGCGAACCCTCCACCGATATCGTGCGGCCGTTCGCGCGGGTGCGCTCCATGTAATGCGGCTGGAAGGCGCGGGCGGTCTCGACCCGGGCTCTTACCGCCTCCTCGACATCCTCGACCGTCCCGTATTCACCACGGGTCACCAGAAATCGAATGGTGTCCTCGAAACTGGCGCCCGGAGTGACCAGAGCGTCGGGCAGGTCGAACATCTCCTGAAAGCGGTGGTTGCAGACGGCCAGCAACAGGTCGCGGTCATAGATCGACAGCGCCTGCTGGATCAGGTTCAGCCCGGCGATTGTCATCTCTCGCGTCTGGTGGTCGCTCGCGGTCATGGGGCGGTATTCCGGGATCTGGGGCGCGTCATTTAACCATGCTCGAGGGCCCAGTCCAAGGCCTCCTGCAGCCGGTCGTCGCCCCAGAAGAGCTCATCGCCCACAAAAAAGCTCGGTGCTCCGAAGATCCCCCGCCGTTCCGCCTCTTCCGTGGCCCGGCGCATCGCCTGCTTGTTGGCCTCCGACTGCGCCGCGTCGATCACGTCTTCGGGCAGGCCGGCCTCGGCCGCGCAATCCGCAATCACGCCGGCATCGGAGATGTCCTGCCCGCGCGCGAACTCGGCAAGAAAAACCGCCCGGCAAAATGCGTCGCCGTCGGGCCGGCCAAGCGCGACCTGCGCCACACGCGCCGCCAGCAGCCCGTTCTGTGGAAACGGCTCAGGTTGGCACAGTCCGAGCCCCAGCCGCGCGGCGCGCCGTGCCATGTCGCGCCACATGTACCGGCCCTTTGCCGGGTAGAGGTTGAAGGGCGAGGTCGACCAGCCCTGCGCCGCAAAGATCGGGCCCAGAAGAAAGGGGCGCCAGCGGACCTCCACTCCTGCGGTCGCCGCAACCGAGGGCAGCCGCATCGCGCTAAGATAGGAATAGGGCGAGGCGAACTCGAACCAGAATTCCACAACCGGCCTTGTCATGTGCCCCTTCCCCCTCCGTCCGGCGCGATCCAGTTCGGGGCAGGCTGACAGCCTTGTCAAGTGGGGCGCGCCGGCTGTTACAATTCGATAGATTTGGGAAATCTTCACGAAAAAGTTGACGGCGAGCGTGACGCCCGCGCTTTATGGACGAACCGACTCGTCCAGGAGGCGATCCGTTCGCTTCGCGAACACAGGGAGGAGAAAAACTTGGGCACGTCGTCACAGGCGGCGGATGGATTTCAGTCCATCCCGGCGCTTTTGCAGCGCAATGCAAGCCAGTTCGCAAATCGTCCCGCCTATCGGGAGAAGGAGTTCGGCATCTGGCAATGCTGGACCTGGGCCGAGACCGAGAAAGAGATCGAGGCCTTTGCGCTCGGGTTGCTGAACCTTGGCGTGAACGAGGGCGATTTCATCGCCATCGCCGGACGCAACCGGCCCTATTTCTACTGGGCGATGGTGGCGGCGCAATCGGTAGGCGCCATCCCCGTGCCCGTCTATCAGGATTCGGCGGCCGAAGAGATGGCCTATGTGCTGGAACATTGCGGCGCCCGCTTTGCCGTGGTCGAGGATCAGGAGCAGGTCGACAAGATCATCGACATCCAGGACAAGCTGCACCAGTTCGAACACATGATTTATGTCGATCCACGGGGCCTGCGGAAATACGACCACCACAAGCTTCACCAGTATTCCCATGTTCAGGAGCAGGGCCGCGCGGCCCGCGAGGAATTCATCGAAGACCTGAAGGCCCGGCGCGGGAAGCTGGAATATGCCAGTACCTGCGTGATGCTCTACACCTCCGGCACCACCGGCAAACCTAAGGGTGTTGTGCTGTCCAACCGCAATATCATCGAGGCGTCGAAATCCTCGGCCGAGTTCGACCACCTGCATCGGGGCGAAGAAGTTTTGGCCTATCTGCCGATGGCCTGGGTGGGCGATTTCATCTTCTCGATCGGACAGGCCTATTGGTGCGGCTTCTGCGTCAACTGCCCCGAAAGCGCGGACACGATGCAGACCGACCTGCGCGAGATCGGTCCGACCTATTACTTTGCCCCGCCGCGCGTGTTCGAGACGCAACTGACCAACGTGATGATCCGGATGGAGGACGCGGGCAGGCTCAAGCAGCGGATGTTCCATTACTTCATGGATCACGCCCGCCGCGTCGGCCCCGCCATCCTAGACGGCAAGCCGGTAAGCGGCTGGGACCGGTTCAAGTACTGGCTGGGCAATCTCTGTGTCTACGGGCCGCTGAAGGATACGATGGGGTTCGGCCGGGTGCGCGTGGGCTATACCGCAGGCGAGGCGATCGGGCCGGAAATATTCGATTTCTACCGCTCGCTGGGTATCAATCTCAAACAGCTTTACGGCCAGACCGAGGCCAGCGTGTTCATCACACTGCAACCCGATGGAGAGGTGCGCTCGGACACGGTGGGCGTGGCCGCGCCCGGCGTGGAAATCCGCATCGCCGAGAATGGCGAGGTCTATTACCGCAGCCCCGGCGTGTTCGAGGAATATTACAAGAACGCCGAAAGCACCGCCTCGACCAAGGATGCCGAGGGCTGGGTCGCCACCGGCGATGCCGGCTTCTTCGAGGAAGGCAGCGGGCACCTACGGATCATCGACCGTGCCAAAGATGTGGGCAAGATGGCCGATGGCAGGATGTTCGCGCCCAAATATGTGGAAAACAAACTGAAATTCTTCCCCAACATCCTCGAGGCCGTGGTTTTCGGCAACGGGCGGAAGGAATGCACCGCCTTTATCAACATCGACCTGACGGCGGTGGGCAACTGGGCCGAGCGCAACAATATCGGCTATGCCTCGTATCAGGAACTGGCCGGCCATCCCCGCGTGCTGGAGACGATCAAGAGCCATGTGGAGGAGGTGAACCGGTCGCTGGCCGACGACCCGATGCTGGCCCATTGTCAGGTGCATCGCTTCCTGGTGCTGCACAAGGAACTGGATGCCGACGATGGCGAGATGACCCGCACCCGCAAGGTGCGCCGGGGCGTGATCGGCGAGAAGTTCGAGGATCTGGTGATGGCGCTTTACGATGGCTCGGACGAGATCAGCACCCGCACGGAAGTGACCTATGAGGACGGCCGCAAGGGGTACATCAGCGCCACGCTGAAGATCATCGAAGCCGAGGTTGTGCCGGTGGACAGCCATGAGAAGGTGGCGGCGGAATGAGCCGGTACGAGATCACGCAGAAACCGGCCTATGTGATGGGCGGGCTCATCGCGGCGGCAGGCCTCGGGCTGGCCTGGCTTTTGCCGGGTATCTTTCCCGGCGCGCTGCAAAAGCTGGTGCTGGGAGCGGTGATAGGTGGATTCGGCGTGGCGGCGGCCGGTCGGGTCTGGCCGGGGCTGCCACTGAAACAGATCCATATCTACGGGCTGGCGATGGCGGCCTATGGCGCGCTGTGCGGGCTGATCGCGGGAGGATGACCAATGCTTGACACCTCGGAAGGCTATATCACCGAGGACGGTCGCAAGATCGGCGGCGTGGTGATGGAGATGAAGAACATCACCCTGCGCTTCGGCGGGGTGGTGGCGATCAAGGATATCAGCTTCGACATCCGCGAGGGCGAGATCCGCGCGATCATCGGCCCGAACGGCGCCGGCAAGTCTTCGATGCTGAACGTGATCTCGGGCTTCTACAATCCGCAGGAGGGCGAAGTCTGGTACAAGGGCCAGAGGCGGCCGCAGATGAAACCCTATCAGGTGGCCCGCCAGGGCATCGCGCGGACCTTCCAGAACATCGCCCTCTTCGAGGGCATGACCGTGCTCGACAACGTCATGACCGGCCGCATCCGGCAGATGCAGGCGGGGCTGCTGTCGCAGGCGATCTGGAAGGGCAAGGCCGAGCGCGAAGAGGTGGAGAACCGGGAAGCCGTTGAAAAGATTATCGACTTCCTCGAAATCCAGTCGATCCGCAAAACGCCGGTGGGCCGCCTGCCCTATGGGTTGAAGAAGCGGGTGGAACTGGCCCGCGCGCTGGCCGCCGAGCCGTCGATCCTGCTTCTGGACGAACCGATGGCGGGGATGAACGTGGAAGAGAAGGAAGACATGAGCCGCTTCGTTCTCGACGTGAACGACGAGTTCGGCACCACCATCGTTCTGATCGAACACGACATGGGCGTGGTGATGGACCTTTCCGACCGGGTGGTGGTGATGGATTACGGCAAGAAGATCGGTGACGGCACCCCGGACGAGGTGCGCAAGAACCAGGACGTCATCGACGCCTATCTCGGGGTGGCGCATGACTGATCTCGGGGCGTCGGCGTCACGTCAGTATTGCATCGGTAATGCGACGGTGCGGGAAACAGGCCTCATGACGGGGGAGACGACACATGCCTGACCAGTTGATTTGGGGAATGGAAGTGTTCCTGAACGGGCTGATGGCCGGGGTGCTTTATGCGCTCGTGGCGCTTGGCTTCGTGCTGATCTTCAAGGCCAGCGGCATCTTCAACTATGCCCAGGGCGTTATGGCGCTTTTCGCCGCGCTCACGCTGGTGGGGATC